>JALVTT010000170.1 GCA_027024025.1 Sedimenticola sp. | reverse complement strand
GGGTCAGACGGCCCTGGCGCCACTGCCGGAGCAGGGCGGGGATGTCGATGTCCTCGGACTCGGGCAGCTCGAAGCCCGGCTTGGGCTCGGTGAGGTAGCCGCCCAGCCACAGCCGGAAGTCGGGCGAGTCCTGCGGCTGGGTGGCGCGGATGTGGTCACAGGCCAGGGCGATGTCGGCCGGGCCCAGCCAGCTGGGGTTGCGGGTGGCGGCATCGATATGGTCGCGCAGGTGGTGGCGTCCGTTGCGGTCCGCCAGATGCGCCAGCCAGGCGGCGGCCAGCTCGGTATCGGAGGCCCCGCGCATGCCCACCGACCAGGTCATGCACTCGCCGATGGCCGTGCCCCAGTGGGCCAGTCTGGGCGGCAGGTACAACAGGTCGCCGGGCTCCAGCACCCAGTCCTCGTGGGTGTCGAAGTCGCGCAGCACGCGCAGCGGGCAGTCGGCCAGCAGGTCGCTGTCCCGGTAGTCCCGGTAGCTGAGGCGCCAGCGCCTGCGGCCGCTGGCCTGGACGAGAAATACGTCGTAATTGTCGGTGTGCGGTCCCACGCCGCCCTGGTCGGTGGCATAACTGATCATGATGTCGTCCAGGCGCCAGTCGGGCAGGAAGTCGAAGGCCTCGAGCAGCGCCCCGACCTCCGGCAGGTGCTTGTCCACGTCCTGCACCAGCAGGGTCCAGTGCGACTCGGGCAGGGCGGCGAAGTCCGCTTCGTCCAGCGGGCCGTGTTGCAAGGACCAGTCGGTATCGCCGTGCTGGCGGATCAGGCGCGATTCCACCGTCTCCTCGCAGGCCAGTCCGGCCAGCTCCCCGGGGTCCAGCCTCAGGCAGGCGGGGTCGATGGCCTGGCGTATCAGCAGCGGGCGTTTCTGCCAGTAGTTGTCGAGAAACGCCTGGCGCGATACCGGGCCGTTGAAATGCAGTTCGGCTGTCCTCATCATAGGGTGCCGGGGCGCCTCTTGTTGGTGGTTCTTTCCCTGGCTGCGCTGGATCCCGACAGCTGTCGGGGTCTGTCGCAGAGGCACGACAAGAGGATTATGACAATTTCAGGCCCGATTGTGTGAAGGGGCTTGAACTTCGTTCATCGAGCCGGTCTAATGCGGTACCAGTGACTGCGTCGTGTTGGGGTGGTCGTGAGGTACCTAGAATCTATAGGGACTAACAAACTCTAATTGGGGAGGAAAGCTATGCAATATTCAAATATCAAAACCGTGCTGGCACCGGTCAGCCTGGCCGTTGGCTTGACTTTAGGTGGCGTGGCCAGCGCTGGCATGACGCACGGACCGTATCTGCACGATTCCAGCGGCAAGATGGTGTTTAACGGGGCCTCTAAGTGCTGGAAGACCGTAGGGGGTATCAATAAGGCCGTGCCTTCGTGTGGCGATCAGGTCGCGGCCCCGGAGCCGGCGCCGGCTGCACCGAAAGATTCTGATGGGGACGGTGTTGTTGATAGTCGTGACGAGTGCCCGAACACCCCCGCCGGCGTGGCCGTGAACGCCTTCGGGTGCCCGAAGGACAGCGACGGTGACGGCGTGCCAGACTTTAAGGATAAGTGCCCGGGTACCACCAAGGGCGTCAAGGTCAACGCCGATGGCTGTGAGATCGCCAACAACATCGTGATCAACACCACCACCGACTACTTCGACTTTGACAGCGCCGTGCTCAAGCCGGCCATGAAGGCTGCCCTGGACGACGTGGTGGCCAAGCTGAACTCCACCCCGGGTGAAGAGCAGCTCGAGATCATCGGCTACACCGACTCCACCGGCCCGGCTGCCTACAACCAACGCCTGTCCGAGCGTCGTGCCCAGGCCGTGGCCGACTATCTGGCCAGCAAGGGCATCCAGAATCTGTCCATCAAGGGCATGGGTGAGAGCAACCCGATTGCGGACAACAGCACCCGCGAGGGTCGCGCGAAGAACCGTCGCGTGGAGATCCGCACCAAGTAAGACCGGGCACAATCCGATCCTTGGAGACCGCGGTCCTTCGGGGCCGCGGTTTTTTTATATCAGTGCGGGTGTGGCATGAGACTGGGGTGCGGTGGCCGCAAGGCCGGAGGAGCGGGCGGTTGGGCGTCCCTGCCCGGGGGGAGTTCCTTGTCCGGTTCAGGCGCTGAGACCCAGCGCCATCAGATAGGCGCACAGGGCGCCGGCAAACAGACACAACTCGAGAAAGCGGGTGGGGCGACGGCGGTCGCCGCGCGGATCGAAGTGCATCAGATCTCCAACCAGGCCGTGCACCTGGTCGCGCATCACATAGGGGGTCCGGCTGTACATGGTCTCTTTCCTCTGTCTGTAAGTAGTGTTCTGTATTGGTTCTCCGACAGTCTAGCACGGAAAGAGAACAAATCAAGAACAAATCACCTGCCGGTCGTATCCCGGCCCAGTGGGGCGGCGCTGCCCGCGCGGGCGCTCCGATCACCGGCGGCGGGCCTTCAGTTATAATCGGTGCAGGATCGACCGGCGGGGTGCGAACGTGGACCTGACACATCGGGAATGGCTGAGCGATAGCCTGGAGTCCGCGGCCAGTGTGCTGGAGCGGGCCCTGGCCGGGGACGTGGACGCCCAGTTCACCGCCGGCCTGATCTATGCCGAGGGGCGCGGGGTGGAGGTCGATCTGGTGCAGGCCTTCTACTGGCTGACCCAGGCGGTGGAACAGGGCGACGAGGATGCCGGCAATCTGCGCCTGCTGATCGGCGCCGACATGAGCGACGAGGAATACGACCGCGCGGTCCATCTAATCGAGGTCGAGAAACGGACCCGCTGGGCGCATAAAATCCTACCTGGGCAGACGCGTGTGCGGCATTGAATGGCCATTGCATTGGACTGGGGCCACGTTTTTAATCGACGCAAATCATGAGTCGGGTAGCCTGGCAAGGGGTTTTGAGAACCTCGGCAGCATCAGATATTTCATGGAGTTTTTTTGCCCCCTCCTGGACAACAAGCTGACATTTCCCCGGTTTTCAGGCAGAATGCCGCAGCTTTACTGGTTCCGCGCGAGCGGGGCCTTTTTCAACCGGCCGGGGCGGCCTGGACCCATTGTCGGGCGCCCCCTGAAGCAACGCTTCCGCAAGGCCATCATCAATGAGGAGAGAAACTCATGGCAATGACCGCAGAGCAGAAGGCCGCCATCGTGGCCGAATATGGCAAGGGCCCCAACGACACGGGCTCCACCGAGGTGCAGGTCGCGCTGCTGACCGCGCGCATCAAGGACCTGACCCCGCACTTCCAGGAACACAAGAAGGACCACCACTCGCGCCAGGGCCTGGTGCGTCTGGTCAACCAGCGCCGCAAGCTGCTGGACTATCTCAAGTCGAAGGACGTGGAGGCCTACCGCGACCTGATCAAGCGACTGGGGCTGCGCCGCTGATCCCGGCGGCACGACATTCAAGGTTGAGGATTTCCACGTGAGCCACATCAGAAAAGAGTTCCAATACGGCGACCACAAGGTCGTGCTGGAAACGGGCGAGATCGCCCGCCAGGCGGACGCCGCCGTGATGATCAACATGGACGAGACCGTGGTGCTGTGCACCGTGGTCTACGAGAAGAACGCCTCGGGCGAGCGCGACTTCTTCCCGATGACCGTCGATTACCAGGAAAAGACCTACGCCGCCGGCATGATCCCCGGCGGTTTTTTCCGTCGTGAGGGCCGGCCCTCGGAGAAGGAGATCCTGACCGCGCGCCTGATCGACCGCCCGGTGCGCCCGCTGTTCCCCAAGGGCTTCACCAACGAGGTGCAGATCATCTGCACCGTGATGTCGCTCAACCCGGCGGTGGATCCGGAGATCCCCTCGCTGATCGGCGTGTCCGCCGCCCTGGCCATCTCCGGTCTGCCTTTCGAGGGCCCGATCGGCGCGGCCCGCGTGGGTTACAAGGACGGCGAGTATCTGCTCAACCAGGCGCGCACCGGCCTCAACGAGGACAGCGACCTGGACCTGGTGGTGGCCGGGACCGAGGACGCGGTGCTGATGGTGGAATCCGAGGCGCGCGAGCTGTCCGAGGAGGTCATGCTGGGCGCGGTGCTGTTCGGCCATGAGCAGATGCAGGTCGCGATCCGCACCATCAAGGAGCTGGCGGCCGAGGCCGGCAAGCCGCCTCTGGTCATCGAGGCCAAGCCGGAGAACGCCGAGCTGACCGCCGCGGTGGAGGCCGCCTGTGGCGAGGCACTGCGCGCCGCCTACCAGATCGCGGACAAGATGGAGCGCTACGCCGCCATCGACGCGGCCAAGGCCGCGGCCAAGGAG
>JALVTT010000169.1 GCA_027024025.1 Sedimenticola sp. | reverse complement strand
TCCCAGGCGTTGCGCCGGTCATCGAGCTGCACATCCAGCAACGCGCGCAGCTCCTTGCGCAGGGTCTCGCTCTCCACCGGCGCCACCACCTCGACGCGCGACTCCAGGTTGCGCTTCATGGCATCGGCCGAGCCGATGAAATACTCCTCGTCGCCGCCGTTGCGGAAGTAGTACACCCGCGCGTGTTCCAGGAAACGTCCGACGATGGAGATCACCCGCACGTTCTCCGACAGCCCGGGCAGGCCGGGCCGCAGACGGCAGGTGTCGCGCACGATCAGGTCCACATGCACGCCATCGCGCGAGGCCTCGTACAGGGCGCGGGTGATGTCCGCATCCTCCAGGGCGTTGATCTTGAACTGGATCAGCCCCGGGTTGTCCTCGCTGTGCAGATCGCGCTCGCGCTGGATGCGCGCCAGCAGCGCGGCCTTGAGCACCTTGGGCGCGGGCAGCAGCTTGCGGTAGTAGCGCTCCGGGGTGAAGCCGGTGGTCAGGTAGTTGAACAGCTCGGTCGCGTCGCGGCCCATGTCCGGATCGTTGGTCAGCAGGCCCAGGTCGGAATACAGGCGCGCCGTCCCGGCATGGTAGTTGCCGGTGCCGATGTGCAGATAACGGCGGATGCCGTTGTAGTCGCGCCGCACCACCAGCACGATCTTGGAGTGGGTCTTGAGCCCGACCACGCCGTAGGTGACGTGGATACCCGCCTCTTCCATGCGCGCCGCCCAGCGGATGTTGGCGGCCTCGTCGAAGCGCGCCTTCAGTTCCACCACCACCGCGACCTGCTTGCCGTTCTTGGCCGCCTGCAGCAGATAGTCCACCACCTTGGTGTCGCTGGAGGTGCGGTACAGGGTCATCTTGATGGCGCGCACCTTGGGGTCGTAGGCCGCCTCCTTCAGAAAACGCTCCACCGAACTGCGGAAGGACTCATAGGGGTGGTGCAGCAGGAAGGGGCCGCGCTCGCGGATCGCGTGGAAGATGTTGCTCGCGGTGCGCAGCCCCGGGTGGTCCACCCCCTGGAAGGGCGGATCGTGCAGCTCGGGGATGTCCAGCGCGACCAGCTGGAAGAGATCGCGCATGGCCAGCATGTCGCCCTCGGCGCTGAACACGTCCTCGTTCTCGTCCAGACCCAGTTCGGCCGCCAGCATGCCGCGCGTGGTCTCGTCCATGTCGCCCTGGATCTGCAGGCGCACGATGGGGGCGAAACGCCGCTCGCGCAGTTCCGACTCGATCAGCGAGAGCAGATCGTCGGCGTGCTCCTCGTCGCGCTCGGTATTGGCGTTGCGCGTGACCCGGAACTGATTGCAGGCCAGGATCTCCATCTCCGGAAGCAGCAGGTCCAGGTTGTTCTGCACCACATCCTCGATGGCCACGAAATGCCGCCCCCCGGGCAGGCGGATGAAGCGCGGCACGTCCTCGCCGATGGGGATCTTGATCCGCGCCAGCGAGGTCTTGCTCTCGGTGTTGGGGAAGCGCACCTGCACGATCAGGTTGAGCGACAGGTTGGAGATGAAGGGGAAGGGGTGCGCCGGATCCACCGCCTGCGGCGTGACCAGCGGGTAGATGTTGTCGCGGAAGTACTCGCGCAGAAAATCCACCTGTTCGCGCGAGAGCTCCTCATAGTCCAGGATCGCGATATCGTGCTCGCGCAGCGCCGCGATCACCTCGTGCAGCGTGTCGCGCTGCAGCGCCTCCTGACGGCGCACCTCGGCATAGCATTCGGCGATCTGCTCCTTGGGGGTGCGCCCGTCCACGGTCCGGGTGCTGATGCCGGCGCCGACCTGCTGCTTGAGGCCGCCGATGCGCTTCATGAAGAACTCGTCCAGGTTGGAACTGACGATGGCCAGGAACTTGAGCCGCTCCAGCAACGGATTGCGCGCGTCCTCGGCCTCGTGCAGCACGCGCCGGTTGAAGGCCAGCCAGGTCAGCTCGCGGTTGAGATACAGGGCGGGATCGTTCAGGTCCGGCGCCTGGGCCGGGTGCGCCTCAGCGCCGGGCGCCTGGGTCTGGGACTGGGACATCGACAACCTCCATCATCGTCTTCTTGCCGGGGCGGGGCTCAGGCATACAGGCTGATGCCCAGCAGCCGCGAGAGCGCCTCGCCCTGCCCGGCCTCGGCCACCTGCCCATAGGCCCGCACCGCGCGATGCGCGCGCAGGCCCTCGGCCTGCACCTGCCGCGCGGTCGTCTCGCGCCGCACCGCCACGCGGCGCACGGGCCCGCCCTGCGCCGGCGCGGGCATGCGGTCCGCCGGCGGGGCGTTGTGCCGGGGACGCTGACGCGCCGAGGCCGCGGGGCGACCGTGCCCGGCCGGCAGCACGGCGGCGACCCGCTCGCCGGCCCGGCCCGGGCGGTGGGCGGAGAAGTCGGCTTGTAGCGGCGGCAGTTTCAAGGCGCTGTCAACCCGGATATCTGATCAGAACAAGTATAGTCCAGCAGGCTCAGCCCGGCGGCCAGCTCATCCGCCGGCCACCCAGCAGATGCAGGTGCAGATGAAACACCGTCTGCCCCCCGTCCGCGTTGCAGTTGATCACGGTGCGATAACCCGCCTCGGCCAGCCCTTCCCGGCGCGCCACCTCGGCGGCCGCGGTATAGAGATGCCCCACCAGGGCCTCGTCTTCCGGCCGCAGCTCGTTGAGGGTGGCGATGTGCCGCCGGGGAATCAGCAGCACATGCGTCGGGGCCTGCGGATTGAGATCCCGGAAACCCACCACCTGGTCGTCTTCATAGACGAACTCCGAGGGGATCTCCCCCGCGGCGATCTTGCAGAAAATACAGTCAGTCATCGCTTCCTCCCAGTCGCTGGCGCCCGGCGAAGGCATGCGCCAGGGTGCCGCTGTCCACATATTCCAGTTCACCGCCCAGCGGCACGCCGTGCGCGATGCGCGTCACCTCGATGTCGTAAGGCGCCGCCAGTTCCCCAATATAGTGCGCCGTGGCCTCGCCCTCCACCGTGGTGGTGGTGGCCAGGATCAGCTCGCGCACCGTGCCGCCGGCCAGACGCTCGCGCAGCTGCGGCATGCCCAGTTCGGACGGGCCGATGCCATCCAGCGGCGACAGACGCCCGCCGAGCACGAAGTACAGCCCGGCATAGGCCGTCGCCTGCTCCAGGGCCATCACATCGGTCGGGTTCTCCACCACGCACAGCAGGCCGGAGTCCCGCTGCGGATTGGCGCACAGGCGGCACAGCGGGTGTTCGGTCAGGGTGCGGCAGCGTTCGCAATGGCCGATGCGCTCGACCGCCTGCCGCAGCACCGAGGCCAGCCGCCTGCCGCCCTCGCGGTCCCGTTCCAGGACATGAAAGGCCATGCGCGTGGCCGACTTGGGGCCCACCCCCGGCAGGCAGCGCAGGGCCTCGATCAGCTGCATCAGCAGCGAGGGCTCAGCCACAGAACGGCCTCAGAAAGGCAGTTTCATGCCGGGCGGCAGATTGATCCCGGCGGTGACGCCGGACATGGCCTCGCGGGTATGCTCCTCCAGGCGGTGGACCGCGTCGTTCATCGCCGCCGCCACCAGATCCTCGAGCATCTCCTTGTCGTCGCCCATGAGGGAATCGTCGATCTCGACCCGGCGCACCTCATGCTTGCCGTTGATGGTGATCTTGACCAGACCGCCACCGGACTGTCCCTGCACCTCGGCCCTGGCCACTTCCTCCTGCGCCTTCTGCAGTTCGGCCTGCATCTTCTGCGCCTGTTTCATCAGGTTTCCCAAGCCACCTTTCATCGTCTTGTCCTCGCGTGTTTCTCAATCAGGGGGAGCTTGACACGATGCCGCCTCATCGGGCGCCCACAAGCGCGGGGAGGCGCATCAGTGTTCTGTCGGACGGATCGAGTCCTCGATCAGTTCCGCGTCGAAGCCTTCCTGCATGGCCTGCACCAGTGGATCGCTGGCGATCTCCTCGCGCGCCCGGGCCTCGCGCTGCGCCTGGGCCTGCTGGCGGCGCTGGGCCGGGGTGTCCTCGACCGCGCCCTGTGTCCAGGACAGGCGCAGGGGCCGCCCGGCAAGCCTTTCCAGGGCCTCGGCCAGGCGCCTGCCGGGCATGCCCTCGGTCATGGCGGCGCAGCTGGCATCCACCTCCAGGCTCAGTACCCGGCCGTCCCAGCCACGGAACACGCAGTGGGCGGCCAGCTCCTGGGCCAGCCCGCTCAGTCCCAGCCGCGGCAGCAGGCCGTGCCAGTCGGAGAAATCGATATCCGTCTCCTCGCCGGCCGGCGCCTCGCGCACCGCCTCGGCCCCACGGGGGGGCGAGGCGGTGCG
>JALVTT010000168.1 GCA_027024025.1 Sedimenticola sp. | reverse complement strand
ACCCTCCCCCGCTCGCGGGGGAGGGTTGGGGAGGGAGTGCCCGCGCAGGCGCGCCGCCAACCGGGCCAGCGCCGGATCCTTGGGCACCTCGCCCAGCAGCAGCCAGCGCTGCAGCTGCGGGTCCTGGCATTCGAGCAGGCGGTGGAAGGCGGCCTGTTCGTCCGGTTCCGCCCGCGCGTAGCGCTGTTCCACATAGGCGAGCAGGATCTCGTCCAGCTCCAGCATGCCGCGCCGGCACTGCCAGCGCAGGCGGGCCAGCTCGGGTCCGGAGACCTCCATCTCAGATGGCTTTTTCCAGCATCAGCTGCTTGATGTGGCCGATGGCCCGCGTGGGGTTCAGTCCCTTGGGGCAGGCCTCCACGCAGCTCATGATGGTATGGCAGCGGAACAGCCTGTAGGGCCCTTCCAGCGCGTCGAGGCGGTGCTCGGTGGCCTGGTCGCGGCTGTCGGCCAGGAAGCGCCAGGCGGTCAGCAGGGCCTGCGGGCCGTGGAACTTGTCCGGGTTCCACCAGAACGAGGGGCAGGCGGTGGAGCAGCAGCCGCACAGGATGCACTCGTACAGGCCGTCCAGGCGGTCGCGCTCGGCCGGCGACTGCAGGATCTCCTGCTCCGGCATGGGATCCTCGCGCACCAGCCAGGGCTCGACCGCCTTGTACTGGGCGTAGAACTGGCTCATGTCCACCACCAGGTCGCGGATGATGGGCCGCCCCGGAAAGGGCCGGATCTCCACCGGCGCCTTGAGGTCGGCCACCGGGGTGATGCAGGCCAGGCGGTTGCTGCCGTTGACGTTGACGCCGTCCGAGCCGCACACCCCCTCGCCACAGGAATGGCGGAAGGCGAAGGACTCGTCCTGGCGCTTGATCTCCAGCAGGGCGTCGCGCAGCATCATGCCGCGCCAGACCTCGACCTCGAAGGCCTGCATATGAGGCTTGGCGTCGCGGTCGGGGTTGTAGCGTGAGACCAGGAATTTCATGGCATGGCCCTCAATAGACCCGCTCCTTGGGCGGGAAGGTCTCGACCGTGAGCGGCTTGGTCTGGACCGGCTTGTAATCGAGGTGGTCGTCCTCCATCAGATACAGGCTGTGCTTCATCCAGTTGACGTCGTCGCGCTTGGGATAGTCCGGCCGCGAATGCGCCCCGCGGCTCTCCTTGCGGTTGAGCGCCGAGACCGCGATGGCCATGCCGCAGGCGATCAGGTTCTCCAGTTCCAGGGCCTCGATGCGCGCGGTGTTGAACACCCGGGAGTGATCCTGCAGGCGCACCTCGTCCAGCTGCGCGCGCAGGGCGCGCAGCTTGTCCAGGCCCTCGCGCATGACCGCCTCGGTGCGGAACACACCGGCGTGTTCCTCCATGGTCGCGCGGAACGCGTCGCGCAACTCGCGCACGCTCAGGCCCTCGCCCTTGCGGTCCCAGCGTTCCAGGCGCGCCATGGCCCGGTCCACCGAGGCCTCGTCCATGGGCCGGTGATGGGCCTCCATGTGTTCCAACAGATCCAGGCCGGCGGCGCGGCCGAACACCAGGATGTCGAGCAGGGAGTTGCCGCCCAGTCGGTTGCCGCCGTGCACCGAGACACAGGCGCACTCGCCCGCCGCGTACAGGCCGGGCACCACCTCCTCGCCGGTGCCGACAGGCGCCAGCACCCGGCCGTGCCGGTCGGTGGGGATGCCGCCCATGGCGTAGTGCGCGGTCGGGAACACCGGCAGCGGCTCCCTGGCGGCGTCCACCCCTGAGAAGATGCGGCCGGTCTCGCGGATCCCGGGCAGGCGCTTGGCGATGACCTCCTCGCCCAGGTGGTCGAGCTTGAGCAGGACATGGTCGCCCCGGGGCCCGCAGCCGCGACCCTCCTTGACCTCGGTGACGATGGCGCGCGAGACCACGTCGCGGCTGGCCAGATCCTTGGCGTGCGGGGCGGAGCGTTCCATGAAGCGCTCGCCGTCCTTGTTGATCAGATAGCCGCCCTCCCCGCGCACGCCCTCGGTGATGAGCATGCCGCGCCCGGCCAGGCCGGTGGGATGGAACTGGAAGAACTCCATGTCCATCAGCGGAATCCCGGCGCGCAGGGCCATGGCCATGCCGTCGCCGGTGTTGATGTGGGCGTTGGAGGTGGTGCGGAAGACCTGGCCGCAGCCGCCGGTGGCCAGCACCGTGGCCTTGGCCTCGATCAGCAGCGGCTCGCCGGTCTCGATCTCCAGCACCAGGGCGCCGAGCACCGCGCCTTCCTGGTCGCGGATCAGGTCGATGGCGAAATACTCGTCGAAGAAATGGGTGCGCGCGCGCAGGTTCTGCTGATACAGGGTGTGCAGGATGGCGTGCCCGGTGCGGTCGGCCGCGGCGCAGGTGCGGGCCGCCTGTTCGCCGCCGAAGTTCTGGGTCATGCCGCCGAAGGGACGCTGGTAGATCTTGCCGTTGTCCAGGCGCGAGAACGGCACCCCGTTGTGCTCCAGCTCGTACACCGTGGGGATGGCCTCGCGGCACATATATTCGATGGCGTCCTGGTCGCCCAGCCAGTCGGAGCCCTTCACCGTGTCGTACATGTGCCAGTGCCAGTTGTCCGGCAGCACATTGGCCAGCGCGGCGTTGACTCCGCCCTGGGCCGCCACGGTATGCGAGCGGGTGGGAAACACCTTGGACACCACCGCCACCCGGGCCTCGGTGTCCGCCAGCTGGATGGCGGCGTTCAGCCCCGCCCCGCCGGCGCCGATGATCAGCGCGTCAAAACGCCTTCTGGGCAACGCCATTCAGACCAACCTCACCAGTATCAATGATTGCGATGCCCACAGGCCGCAGGCCACCAGACCCAGCACCACCAGGGCCAGCAGGGTGACGCGCAGCCCCAGGGGCCTGACATAGTCGATGAGCACGTCGCGCACCCCGACCCAGGCGTGCAGCAGTATGGACACGATGTACACCAGGGTGGCGATGCCGATCAGCGGATCGGCAAACCCGTCGCGCCATTGGGCATAGCCGTGCGGTGGGTCGAACAACAACACGCCCAGCAGGGCCAGGGTGAACAGGCCGATATAGAGGGCGGTGGCGCGTTGCAACACCCAGGCCTTGAGCCCGGAGGCCTTCCGGCTCATAGCAGCCCCCAGGTCAGGAGCAGGCCGCACAGCGGCGCCAGCACGATCACCGCCAGCGCGGTGCGGCGGGCGATGACCCGGTCCACGCCGGTGTCGATGTCGATCAGCAGATAACGCAGCCCGGCCAGGAGGTGATGCATGAGCGACCACATCAGGCCGAACAGCATCAGCCGGCCGGGCAGCGAGTGCAGAAAGGCGACCGACTCGGCGTAGCCCTCGCGGCTGATCAGCGAATGGTCCAGCAGATAGATCATGCCCGGGATGCCGATCACCATCAGCACGCCGGTGATGCGGTGGATGATGGACATCACGCCCGGGATGGGCAGACGGATCCGGAACAGGTTCAGGTGAACCGGGCGGTGGCTCGCGCTGTGCGTTGACATGGTGGTGTGCTCTTGTCGGTCGATTACCGATTAGACCCGGCGGACAGCAAAATATTTCAACCCCACTATAGGACAGCGGGACGGATTCTGCACGCCCGATTCAGGTATCGCCGTCCGCCTGCTCCATCAGCTCGCGCAGATGGCGGAACAGCCGGCGCCCGGCCCCGGCGGGCTTGCCGTGTTCCCGCTCGCGGCGGGCATCGCGCGCCAGCTGGCGCAGGTGCTGGCGGTCGAGTTGCGGCCAGGTCTCGCGCAGCTCGCCGATCACCCCGTCGCCCTCCTCGATCAGGCGGTCGCGCCACTGCTCCAGGCGGTGGAAGGCCTGGTTGACCGCCAGCTGGCGGGCGCGCCGGTCGTCCAGATAGGCCTCGACCGGCGCGAGATCGACATCGCGCAACTGCTTGAGACAGAACTTGAGCTGCCGCTTGCGCGCCCCGGAGGGCCGGATGGCGCGCACCCGGGCGATCTCGCCGAGCGCCTGCTCGGGCAGGCCCAGGCGCCGCAGCTCGGCGTCCGAGAGCGCGGTCATCTTTTCGATCAGCGCGGCGCGCGCCGCGATCTCGCGCTTGAGCCGGGTCTTGTTGGGCCGTTCGCCGCGTTCGGTCTCTGTCTCGTTCATGCCGGTTCCAGGTGTTCGATGCGCAGCTGCAGGCTGCGCCGGCCGCGCCATTCGTTGATGTCCAGGCGATAGGCCGCGCGCACCCGCTCGGGCATCCGGGGATGCGTGGCCACCGCGTTGAAGGCGATGGCGTCCAGCGGCTCGCCGCCGTCGGCCGGGCGCAGCACCAGCTTCCAGTGATGTTCTCCGACCACGCGCTGCTGGACCACCTCGAACAGGCCATCGAACAGGGGCTCGGGAAAGCCCTGGCCCCAGGGGCCGCCGTCGAACAGGACCCGGGCCGTCTCCAGGGTCAGCTGCGCGGCCGCCAGCTCGCCGTCGGACCACAGCCGGTGCCGCAGATCGTCCTCGCCGAGCCGTTCGCGCACCACCGTATCGAAGGCCTGCGAGAAGGCCTCCAGGTCGGCCTCGCGCAGGCTCAGTCCCGCCGCCATGGCATGCCCGCCGAAACGCGCCAGCAGCCCCGGATGGGTGGTCGCGATCCGGTCCAGGGCGTCGCGGATGTGCAGCCCGGGCACCGAGCGCGCCGACCCCTTGAGCAGGCCGTCGCCGGCGCGCGCAAAGGCGATCACCGGACGGTGGTGGCGTTCCTTGATGCGCGAGGCCAGGATGCCGATCACCCCTTCGTGCCAGGCCTCGCGGAACAGGCACAGGCCCCAGGGCAGCGCCGCCGGATCCTCGCCCAGGCCGTCCAGCAGGCATTCGGCCTCCCGGCGCATCGCCTGCTCGATGCGGCGGCGCTCGCGGTTGAGGCCGTCCAGCCCGGCCGCCAGCTCGCGCGCCTCGGGCAGCGAGTCGGCCAGCAGGCATTCGATGCCACGCAACATATCGTCCAGACGGCCAGCGGCGTTCAGGCGCGGCCCGACCGCGAAACCCAGATCAGCGGCGCTGACCCGCGCGGGATCGCGGCCCGCGGCCTCCAGCAGGGCCAGGATGCCGGGCCGGCAGCGGCGCGCGCGGATGCGCTGCAGCCCCTGATGGACCAGAATGCGGTTGTTGCGGTCCAGCGGCACCACGTCGGCCACCGTGCCCAGGGCCACCAGGTCCAGGAACTGCGCCATGTTGGGCGCCTCCAGGCCGCGTGATTCGAACCAGCCGCGCGCGCCCAGCTCGGCCCGCAGGCCGAGCAGGACGTAGAAGATCACCCCCACCCCGGCCAGGGCCTTGGAGGGAAAATCATCGTCCGGCAGATTGGGATTGACGATGGCCGCCGCCTCCGGCAGTTGCGCGCCCGGCAGGTGGTGGTCGGTGACGATCACCGGCACACCGGCGGCCTTGGTCGCCGCCACGCCCTCCAGGCTGGCGATGCCATTGTCCACGGTGACGATCAGATCGGGCTCGCGCGCCAGCGCCAGGTCCACGATCTCCGGGGTCAGGCCGTAGCCGTACTCGAAGCGGTTGGGCACCAGGAAGTCCACACGCGCATGCCCCATGGCGCGCAGGGCCAGCACGCTCAGCGCGCTGGCGGTGGCGCCATCGGCATCGAAATCGCCCACCACCAGGATCTGTCCGCCTGCCTCGATGACATCCGCCAGCAGCGCGGCGGCCTGCCCGGCCCCGCGCAGGCGGTGGGGCGGAATCAGATCGGACAGCGAGCGCGCCAGTTCCTCCGCCCCGCGGATGCCGCGCGCCGCATACACCCGGCGCAGAATCTCCGGCAGCGTATCCGGCAGCCCGCCGGCATCGGCCGGAGGATGACGCTGGATGGTGGCGGCCGGAGGTCGGCGTGACGATGTTGCGAGGGCCTGGTTCACCGGACGCATAGTATCATCCACGGCATGAGCACCCCATCCCCGACGCACTGGGAAAATCCGGCCGTCCCTCCGCCCCTGGCCCCGGGCGAGATCCATCTCTGGGCCCTGCGCCTGAGGGAGGCCCCCTGCGACCCGGCCTGGCTGGATGCCGACGAGCGGCGCCGCCTGGCGGCGATCCCGGACCCGGATCTGGCGCGGACCTTCTGCCGCAGCCGCTGTCTGCTGCGTCAATATCTGGCCGCCTACCTGGGCCGGACACCGGATCGCGTGCGCATCGTGATCGACCCCGGCGGCAAGCCGCGCCTGGCCGGCGGCGGGCCCCGGTTCAACCTCAGCCACGCCGGGCCCTGGCTGCTGCTGGCGGTGGCGGCCGACCGGCCGGTGGGGGTGGACGTGGAGATACCGCGGCCGCTGCGCCGGGCCCGGGCCATGGCGCAACGCCTGTTCGATGCGGACACGCGCGCCGCGCTGCGGGCGGCGGACGATTTCGATACGGCCTTCTTCGAGGCCTGGACACGCCATGAGGCGCGTCAGAAGTGCCTGGGCCGGGGCCTGTTCGGCGAACGCGCGCGGCCCGGGGAATGCGCCACACTGGGCCTGAGCCTGGACGACGGGGCCCGGGTCAGCCTGGCCTGGGCGGATGCGAGGCCGACGCCGCGCATCCGCCTGTTCACCGCTCAGCCAACGTTGACGCCGAGTTTGTAGACCAGCTCGCCGCCGTGGAATGCGGTGGTGATCAGCACGCCCAGCACCGCGGTGGAGACCAGGGTCATGCCGATATTGATGAGCTTGGCGCGATTCTCGGTGGCATAAAACCAAGTCTGCAGGACGGCTAGGCCCAGCAGCAGCATGGCGCTGGTCTCGCCCAGCTCCTCATGGGTCTCCAGCCTGGCCTCGGGCACGCCATGGTCGACGGCGATATCCAGCGCCATGTCGCCAAAGCCCGCCGCGGCCAGCGCGCCAAGGGCCGCGACCACGACCATCAGCGTGATAGCCGCGGCGCCACAGTCGCGACCGTATTGGGGTTTGCCACGCAGCATCATCCACCACTGGACCAGCACCGCCAGCGGCAGCAGCGCCAAAGGGAAATGCACCAGCATGGGATGGATATGAGACAGATCGATCATAATCTACTCCAAATGCAACTGATTCTTATCGGTACTACTCAGGGAAGCGGAAACCAGTGTACACACTGGATATTAAATGCAGGTTAATAATTCTCGCCGCGCCGAAGCCGACCGCTTGGGAATCCGTGCCCATAAAGTATTGTTTGTAGGTTAGACGAATCCAGTCTTCCAGCGCAGCAGGTTGGAAGCCTTTACCGGATGCCGTGGATAGATTGTTCTTCGGTGCGGGGATTTGGCGCCATTCTCGATGGTTGCAAACCCAGGAGGACCGCGTTTTCCGTTTCCGTGGTTGAAAAGTCCATGCAAGGACTTTTCAACACCCTGGTTAAGAGGCGGTGTCCGTCGTAACGCGATACCCTGAAACCAGATCGTGGAGCGTCTCCGCCAGCCCCGAGAGTTCGCCGCTGGCGTTGATCATGCTATCCACGCTTGTCGAAGTTTCCTGAACCGACATAAAGATATTGGTAACATTACTATTCACTTCTTCAGCCGTGGCGCTTTGCTCGTCAGCGGCGGTGGCGTTTTCGGCATTCATGTCGTTGATGGTCATCACCGACGAGGCGATATGGCTTAAGGCATCGCCTACGGCGCCGGTCTGCTCCACGCTCTGAGTGGTTTCGCCGAGGCTGTGCTCCATCAATCTTGCGGCTTCTCGCGCACCTTCCTGCAGGGCCTCGACGATCTCTTGGATCTCCTGGGTAGAGTTCTGGGTCTTACCCGCCAGGGAGCGTACCTCGTCGGCCACCACGGCAAAACCACGACCCTGCTCACCAGCCCGTGCTGCTTCGATAGCGGCGTTCAGGGCCAGCAAATTGGTCTGTTCGGCAATATTCCCGATCACATCCAGGATGGTGCCGACCCGCTCGCTGTGCGATTCGACACGTTCCACCACCTCGGCCGCGCGAGCAATACTGTCAGCCAGTGAGTTGATGGAATCCACCGCCTGTTCCACCACCGAGATGCTTTGGCTACACTCCTCGTTGGCCTTTGAGGCCGCGCTGGCACATTGGTTGGCATTGGAGGCTACTTGCTTCACGGCTTCAACCATTTGCGTCATCGCGGTGCTGAGTTCGGATATGGCGTTGATCTGCGTGGACACATTGGTCTCGGTTTGATCGCCGACTTTGGTCAGCCGATTACTCTGTTCGCGTACCGATTCCACCGCCTTGCTGATCGAAGCGACAATGTCCTGGAAGCTTTGCAGCAACGTATTGATGGCCGAGGCCGCGCGACCTAGCTCGTTTTGTGCCTGGTCGTCCACCCGAAGGGTAAGATCGTTCTCCGCCACGATGCGTTCGGACACTATTGAAAATTCATTGAGCTGCCGCGAGATGGATCGCGACAGCATCATGAATCCACCAATGACCAGCAGGCCGAGGATCAGCCCGCTCACGCTGGCGATATCGATGGTGCGCGTCACCCCGGATAGATTCTCTCCCACGGCGGATTCGAGGGCGTCACTCAGGTTTTTGAGGTAGGACTCGACGGCATGGGCACTGTCTCTCGCTTTGCCCAACAAACCTTGGTTGGGCTGCAGACCCTTTTCAATCTCGGCTTTAACCAAGGCTTCGAAATCCTTGCGGTATATCCGCATCAGCCCGCCTATCCTGGATTTGCTGTCCTCATCCAGGCCGGATGTCCCCAAGTGGTTCATAAAGGTGCTGAAGTTCTTGTGGAACTTCTCAAGATACTTGGTGTTGCGGCGCAGCATGAAGTCTTTCTCGTTGCGCCGCAGTTGAAGCATGTCTGCGCGCAGGCCCTGATGGCCTTCAGCAATAATGACGTGCTCGGCTTGGTGCACAGAATCGCGCAGGGCGCCATAGAGCCCGTCCTTTTCACTCAGCCCAATCCGCTGTTGCAGCTCGACGACCTTGTGAAAGGCCTGAACGTAGGTGGTGGCCTTTTCCCTCAGTTTATCTGCCGAGGACGCGTCCATGTTCGCCGTTACCAGGGCGTGCTTCAAGTTTTCGATGTTGCTGAAAAGCCGATCTTGGCGATTCGAGAACTTTGTCTTGTATTTTAATAACTTGCGAGCAAGGAAGTCTTTCTCGTGACGGCGTAGGGAGAGCAGGTCAACGCGAGTTCTCTCCAGAAAGATTTCGACGTTGTCGGCCTGGTGCACAGCCTCAGCGGCATAACGCCCAACCACGATCAGTATCATCATGCTGAATATCAAGATGACGGAAATCACAGCCAGCTGGGTAGAGATGCGGATTTTTCTTGTAAAGCCCATGGTTTGCCCCCCGTTTGGCCAAGAGAAAGGTTCTGGGTTCCACGGGTATCGGCCATTTTGTCGCAATCTTTAGAGACCTGAGCAATTCAGATCTACATGAACGGGCGGTTCCCAGACAACGCGGACATGTCCCCATACCTCCCCCGAGCGTCCTGGGCGCTGCCCCTGATATGTGAAGCGTATCCCGATTTCCGCCTGATTATGGGAAATTTTTGCATACTGTTAAGGCGGGTTTAAGCTGGGATTGCCTAACATTGTCCGCAAGATCAGCCGGAGACTGAATTCCATGTTTGGAGCCCTTTCGCAGAATCAATACCGACTCCGCTTCGTGGAACGTGGCCACCCAGACCGTACTCGCCTAGAACGGCACATCCACGCCACCTATGCACGGGCCTATGACGCCAATGTCACAGATTTCATGCCAGTATTGATCGCTCTCGAAACCGCGGAAGGCGAGCTGCACGGCGTGATGGGGTTGCGCGGCGCCGATTGTGAGCCCCTGCTGTTGGAGCATTACTTGGACGAACCCATCGAAAGCGTCCTGGGTAAGCGTCTGCAACGTAAAATTTCGCGTGGTCGTATCGTTGAACTGGGTAATCTGGCTGCCGGCTCTCCGGGTGCCGCGCGTATCCTGGTCATGGCGCTGAATGCCTATCTGCAAGGCGCCGGTTTTCAATGGGTGACCTTTACCGCCGTGCCCACGCTGAAAAATGTCTTCCGCCGCCTCGGTCTAGATCTGCTGGAACTCGCGCCCGCCGACCCCGCCCGGCTGGGTGAGCGTGCCAAGGAATGGGGTCGTTACTATGACAGCCATCCCACTGTGATGGCGGGCGATATTCGCTACGGTTTCAATCGCCTCAACACCCTGCTGAAACAGGAGCAGGTGCAAACCCTGTTGGGCCAGCTATGGTTTCAGGCCCTAACCCAAGGACGTCAATGCCTAAGGAGATGCGCATGAACGTAATACTCAGAACCATCGCTAGTCATGCGGCCAAGCACCCGAGTCGGATTGCGATCGAAAGTCAGGGCAATATCCTGACCTACCAGGAACTTGACCGGGCCGTCCGCCAGGCCGCGCGGCTGTTGGCCCAAAGCGGCGTTCAACGGCTGGGCCTCGCCATGGATAATGGACCGGCTTGGGCGATTTGGGATCTGGCCGCGATGCGCGCCGATGTGACCTTGGTGCCGATCGGCGGCTTCTTGTCTGATGAGCAGAAAGAGCACATCGTTCAAGACGCGAGTCTCGATGCCGTTATTGACGACCAAGGTGAGCACTGGACTGTCGCAGGCTATTCTGTTGGCTGGAAATGGTATGAGCCCAAAAACCGCACCCGCCTACATCGGGGTACGGTCAAGGTAACCTACACTTCGGGCACAACCGGGCATCCCAAAGGCGTTTGTCTTTCTGAAAAAGCTATTACGCAGGTTGCGGAATCACTACTTCAGGTGACCCGGGCGGCCTCGGTTGACAGGCATATTTGCCTGCTTCCACTGTCAGTCTTGCTTGAAAATATGGCCGGTCTGTATGTGCCGCTGATGGCTGGAGCACGAGTTATCCTAGAACCTATGCGCGAAGTGGGACTACAGGGATCATCGTGGTTGGATGCCCGACGCATGCACCATGCCTTGCGCGCGCACAAGGCCACCACCTGCATTCTGGTACCTGCCATGCTGCAAGGCTTGGTGGATATCCTGATGGCGGGCGCGGAAAAACTGCCCCATCTGCGTCTGGCCGCGGTTGGCGGCGGCAAGGTCTCGGGACATCTCATCGAGCAGGCGCGTAACCTTGGTCTGCAGGTCTATCAAGGATATGGCTTGTCGGAATGTGCGTCGGTAGTGGCCTTCAACAGTCTGGACAATTCCGATTCCGATACGGTTGGCTATCCCCTGCCCCATCTGGAGGTCCGAATTGCGGACGATGGAGAAATTCTGGTCAAGGGAAGCGATTTCCTCGGTTATACCGGTATTCTTGAATGGATTCCCGAGTGGTTGCCTACCGGCGACCTTGGCACCTTCAATGAAAAGGGCCAATTAATCATACAGGGCCGCAAGCGGAACATTCTTGTTACCGCGTTCGGGCGCAATATTTCGCCTGAATGGATCGAGGCGGAACTACTGTCTGAACCAGAGATCGAACAGGCAGTTGCTCTAGGCGACGCGGAAACCAGTCTAACCGCGATTATCGTCTCCAACGCACCGGATGAACACATCGAGGCCAGTATTGCCCGGGTCAACCACCGCCTGCCGGACTACGCGCGTATCGGCAAATGGTTTCGTTCGCCCCAGGTTTTCTCGCCGGAAAACGGGATGGCCACATACAACGGTCGTCCACGAAGAGAGATTATCGCGCGGCATTATCAAACATATCAGCCGGAGAGAGCCGTTTCATGAGTTTTTTCCAACGTCTAATCGCCGACACCGAGGGGCAGCGCGATGAGTTTTTGTCCATTCCATTACTTCGGCAAGGCATCAGCGGCGAGATTACGTTGCAGCAGTACCTGGCCTTTCTGGGCGAGGCCTACCACCACGTCAAGCACACCCTTCCGCTGTTGATGGCCTGCGGCGCGCGGCTGCCCGAACGTCTGGAATGGCTGCGCGAGGCGGTCAGCCACTACATTGAGGAAGAAACCGGCCACCAGGAATGGATCCTGAACGATATCCGCCACGCCGGCGGCGACCCGGAGGCGGTGCGCCATGGCCAGCCCTCGCTGGCGACCGAGCTGATGGTCAGCTACGCCTGGGACACGGTACAGCGGCGTAATCCGGTCGGCTTTTTTGGCATGGTGCTGGTACTCGAAGGCACCAGTGTGCGCCTGGCCACCCAGGCGGCGGAAGCGATACGCAAGCGCCTTGGGCTAGGTCAGGAATGTTTCAGTTATCTTACCTCGCACGGCTCCCTAGATATTGGTCATCTAGAATTTTTCGAGGGACTGATGGATAGACTAGAAGATCCCGATGACCAAAATGCGGTGCTGCATTGCGCACAAGTTATGTACCGGCTTTACGGTGACATCTTTAGAACCATTGACAATAGCGAACGCCTGGTTGCATGAATATCAGTGGCAGCAATATTCTCCTTTTGGGCGCCAATGGCGGTATCGGTAGCGCGCTGGCGCGAGTGCTCAGCGCCCGCGGCGCTCGCCTGCTGTTGGCCGGATTGGGCGAGGAAAGCCTGAAAGTGCTGGTGGAATCCCTGCCCAACGACGCTCAGAGCATGGAGATCGATATCGCCCAGGCGGATCAACGAGAGGCCCTGCTTGGGCGGGCCGGAACCTATCTTGGTTCCATCGATATCCTCATTAACGCGGTTGGCGTACTCGACTTCCTGCCGTTTGAAGACATCCCGCCCCAACGAATCGAACAAACTTTTCAGATCAACACCATCGCCCCCATTCTGTTCATGCAGTCGGCTCTGCCCGGCATGCGCGCACAGGGGCATGGGCTCATCGTGAACATTGGTTCGACCTTCGGCTCGATCGGATTTCCCTATTTCAGCGTGTACTCGGCCAGCAAATTTGCCCTGCGCGGCTTTTCCGAAGCCCTGCGTCGGGAGTTGGCCGATACTGGAATAGACATTTGCTATGTCGCGCCCCGTGCCACCAAGACGCCGATCAACAACTCACGTGTGATGGCCATGGGCGAGGCCACCAAAATGAACATGGATCCGCCTGAGAAAGTCGCGCAGCAGATTGCGCGCGCCATCGAGAACGACAAAAAAGAAGTCTATCTCGGGCAGCCCGAGTCTTTCTTTGCGCGCGTCAACCAACTGTTGCCGCGCCTGGTTGATCGGGCGTTGTTCAAGCAACGCAGAATCATGGAGCCTTATGCGCGCTCTTGAGGATCCCAGACCGGACCCCTTCCCCTCTGGGGAACACCGGACGGGCCACTCCCTTCCCGTCCCGATCTCCCATCCCCGTGGGGAGGGGGACTATATTTCGAGGCACCACATCGCAAGGAGACGACCGATGAAGTATCTGTTGAGCTTATTGATTGCGCTCGCCCTGACCCTGCCCGCTTTTGCTGACACCACCCTGGACCATGAGATCCTGAAGATCCGCCAGGCCTGGGACCACGCTAACTATGAGCTCCAGGGTGACGCCCGCGAAAAGGCGCTGGAGGCCGTGGCCAAGCAGGCCGAGGCGGTTGCGAAAAAATGGCCCAATAAGGCCGAGGCCCTGGCCTGGGAAGGCATCGCCCTGGGCACCTGGGCCGGCGCCAAGGGCGGACTGGGCGCCTTGAGTCTCGCAAAACAAGCGCGGGATGTATTGTTGCGCGCCGAACAGATCGATCCCAACGTGTTCGGCGGATCTGTCTATACCACGCTGGGCAGTCTGTATTACCGGGTGCCTGGCTGGCCGATTGGCTTTGGCGACGACGACAAGGCCCGCGACTACTTCCAGCGCGCGCTACGGGTGAACCCGAACGGCCTTGATCCCAACTATTTCTATGGCGATTTCCTGCTCGAGCAGGGAAAATACGACCAGGCGGTCAAGGTGCTCAAACATGCTCTGGAGGCGCCGGCACGTCCCGACCGCCCTATTGCTGATAAAGGGCGCCGCAAACAGGTGCAAGCCGCGCTCAAGAAGGCGTTGGAACACAACAGCTGACTGGTTTAGCCCATGCGCATTCTGCTAGTGGAGGACGACCCCCTGCTGGGCGAGGGCCTGCAATCCTCCTTGAAAATGGAAGGTTACGCGGTGGACTGGCTGCGTGACGGCGAGTCGGCTTGGCGCTCGCTGCGCATCGAGTCCTTCGACCTGATGGTGCTCGACCTGGGCCTGCCGGACATTTCCGGCCTCGAGGTTCTCAAACGCGTGCGCCAACAAGAGATTGACCTACCGGTCCTGATCCTGACCGCGCGAGACGCGCTCGAAGACCGCGTGCTGGGACTTGATAGCGGCGCTGACGACTATCTTATCAAGCCCTTCGACTTGGATGAGTTGACCGCCCGTCTGCGGGTGTTGAGCAGGCGCCATGCGGGGCGTCGCGATCCCATTGTACGACATGGCAAGATCGAGCTGAATCCAGCCAACCGGCAGGTACGCGTGGATGGGCAAAAGATATCGCTTACGCGCCGTGAATTTAATTTACTCAGCATGCTGCTTGAAAACGCCGGCCAAGTGCAGACTAAAGCGCGTCTACAACAGGCCTTGTATGGCTGGGAAGAGGACATCGAAAGCAATACCTTGGAGGTCTATATCCATCACTTGCGGAGAAAGCTGGGCAAGGATCTCATAACCACGGTGCGCGGTGTCGGTTACATGGTGCCTGAGGACGAGGCTGTTGAATGACCTCGATCCGGCGGCGCCTGCTGTTCTGGTTTTTGCTGCTGTCCCTGATAGGCTGGGGCGTCACCATGGCCGCAACCTGGTTCCAGGTGCGTGACGAGATCGAGGAGGTCTATGACGGCAACCTAATCCAAAAGGCGCATGAACTGGCCGAGATGGTGCCTGTTCTCATGGCGCCGGGGGAAAGCGGTCCTGGGCAGGGTCAACTTCAGCTGAAAGAACTGTTGAAATCGCTCAGTCATCCGACATCCGACAACTTCTATGCCGCCACACTCAGCGCACGTATCTGGTGGCATGGCAAACCCTTGCATTCCGCCGTAAGCCCACAGACCTTGCCCCACCCCGGCAACCAGGTCATGGAAACATCCAATGGCATGCGGGAATGGCGCCGTTATACCTACTACGATGCAAAAAATCAGGTTCTCGTGGAAGTAACCGAGCAACATAATGCCCGGTCCCACATCATCAGAGAAATAGCCGGTGCCGCCATCCAGCCACTTCTGGTTCTGGTGCCTTTGTTGGCAATCGGCGCCTGGCTGGCGGTCAGCCGGGGCTTACTTCCGTTGGGTCAAGTTGTCAAAAGCCTGCATCACCGTAAGCCAAACGACCTCAGAGCCATAGAAATGCGCGGCGCGCCGGTTGAAATCAGGCCCCTGCTGGAGGCCCTGAATCACCTGTTCGAACGGGTGCGTGTCGCCATGAGGCGCGAGCGGCAGTTTGCCGGCGACGCCTCTCACGAGCTGCGCACCCCGCTGGCGGCCCTGCGGGTCCAGGCCCAGCTGGCCAGCCGCACCCCGGATCCGGCACAACGCGAACGGGCCCTGACCCGGCTTGTCCAGGGCATCGACCGCGCCACCCACGTGGTCGAACAACTGCTGATCCTGGCCCGTCTGGAGCCCGCCGAACAACTACCCGACCCGACCCCGGTGGCGCTCGCGCCCCTGGTGCAGGCCCAGCAGGAAGGACTGTCCCACCTGGCCGAGGCAAAACAGGTCCGGCTCAGACTGAGCTGCGTGGACGGCCAGGTGACAGGCAACGCCGAGATGCTCTCGGTGCTGCTGCGCAACCTGCTGGACAACGCCATCCGCTACACCCCCGAGGGCGGCGAGGTGCGTCTGGGCTGCATG
Source organism: Sedimenticola sp. (assembly GCA_027024025.1). Taxonomy (GTDB): domain Bacteria; phylum Pseudomonadota; class Gammaproteobacteria; order Chromatiales; family Chromatiaceae; genus MONJU. The sequence goes on along the minus strand of JALVTT010000168.1, from coordinate 3,045 downwards.
GAGCTGGATGGCGGCATGGTCGTCCTGGTCGAGGACTCGGGCCCCGGCATCGAACCGGCGCAGCGCGAGCGGATGCTCAAGCGCTTCACGCGCGGCAGCCAGGACCAGCCCGGCTGCGGCCTGGGCCTGTCCATCGTCGAGCGCATCGCACAACTGCACCACGCGCGCCTGTTGTTCGACGACTCTGCGCTGGGCGGACTGCAGGTGCGCGTGATCTTCCCCCCGGCGGCGGCATAAGGCGCCCGGCAACAGCAGGGCGCTGGAAATATCCACGGAAGGACTTTTTCAACGGCCTGATAGTACAATGCGCCCGGCGCGCAGGGCGCCATGCCTCAATAGCCGGTAAGCTCCATGGATTTCATTCAGATCGCCATCCTGGCCCTGGTGCAGGGCCTGACCGAGTTTCTGCCCATCTCCAGCTCCGGGCACCTGATCCTGGCCCCGCATCTGTTCGGATTCGCCGACCAGGGGCTGGAGCTGGACGTGGCGGTGCATTTCGGCACCCTGATCGCGGTGCTGGCCTATTTCCGCCACGACATCGCGCGCATCACCGCCGGCTGGTTCCGCGCCCTGCCGCCGCGCGCGCCCGCCAACCCGGAGAGCCGCATCGGCTGGGCCATCATCGTGGGGGTGCTGCCGGTGGTCGTGGTCGGCCTGCTGGTCAAGGACTTCGTCGAGCATGAACTGCGCCAGCCCTGGATCATCGCCACCACCACCATCCTGTTCGGCCTGCTGCTGGGCTGGGCCGACCGGCGCGCGCGCCGGCGGCGCGACCTCTCGCGCCTGGGCCTGGGTGACGCCCTGCTGATCGGCCTGGCGCAGATCCTGGCCTTGGTGCCCGGCACCTCGCGTTCCGGCATCACCATGACCGCGGGCCTGATGCTGGGCCTGACCCGCGAGGCCGCGGCGCGGTTCTCCTTTCTGCTGTCCATCCCGACCATCCTGGGTTCCTCCATTCTGATCGGCAAGGACCTGATCGAGGCCGGCAACGGCGTGGACTGGCAGGCCATCGGCATGGCCGTGGCGCTCTCGGCGCTCACCGCCTGGCTGTGCATCCGCCTGTTCCTCACCTATATCGAGCGCATGGGGATGCAGCCCTTCGTGCTCTACCGGCTGTTCCTGGGCGCGCTGATCTTCTACCTGATCCTGTAGACGCCCATGTCCGAGTTGCTGCACCACCTGCTGCGTGACAGTGCCGCGCGGCGTCCGGATCACCCGGCCTACAGCGACACCCGCGAAACCGTCACCTACGCGGCCCTGTGGCAGCGCGCGCAGCGCCTGGCCGGGGGGCTGCTCGGCCTGGGCCTGGGCCCCGGCGAACGGGTCGCCATGCAGCTGCCCAAGCAGGTCGATCAGGTCGCCCTGATGTTCGCCTGCGCCGCGGCCGGTTGTGTGATGGTGCCGGTCAATCCCCTGCTCCGACGGCGTCAGGTGGCGCATGTGCTGCGCGATGCCGGGGCGCGCCTGCTGGTCACCAACCGCGAGCGCGCCGACCGCCTGGCCGCCGCTCTGCCCGACTGCCCGGCCCTGGAATGGCTGGTGCTCTCCGATGCCGAACACAGCGAGGCGCCGGTGCCCACCCTGCCCCTGCGCGCGCTGTACGCCGGCGCCGCGATCCGCGAAGGCGGGCCGGAGGATCTGGCGGCGCTGTTCTACACCTCCGGCAGCACGGGCCAGCCCAAGGGGGTGATGCTCAGCCACGCCAACCTGGTGACCGGCGCGCGCAGTGTCAACGCCTATCTGCGCAACGGCCCGGACGACCGCATCCTGGCCCTGCTGCCGTTCAGCTTCGATTACGGCTTCAGCCAGCTCAGCAGCGGCTTCGCCGCCGGGGCCACCGTGATCGGCGCCGACTATCTGCTGCCCGGCATGATCCCGCGCCAGGCGGCCCGCCTGGGCATCACCGCCCTGGCCGGGGTGCCGCCCATGTGGCACGCCCTGAGCCAGTGCGAATGGCCCGAGGCGGCGCGCGCCAGCCTGCGCTATCTGTGCAACTCGGGCGGCCGCCTGTCCGCGGCGGCGGTACGGCGTCTGGGCGAACAGCTGCCGGAAACCGAGATCCATCTGATGTACGGCCTGACCGAGGCCTTCCGCTCCACCAGCCTGGACCCGGCCCTGGCGCAGACCCACCCCGACTCGATCGGCACCCCCATCCCGAACGCCGAGATCCATGTCCTGCGCCCCGACGGCGGCGAGTGCGATATCGACGAGCCGGGCGAGCTGGTCCATCTGGGACCGCTGGTGGCGCAGGGTTACTGGCAACAGCCCCGGGCCAGCGCCGAGCGCTTTCGCGAGTGGCGCGGCCGGCGCGCCGTGTGGTCGGGCGACCGGGTGGTGCGGCGCGCCGACGGCCTGTTGTATTTTCTCGGTCGCGAGGACCAGCTCATCAAGACCTCGGGCTACCGGGTCAGTCCCGACGAGATCGAATCGGTGGCGCTGGAACAGCCCGGCGTGCACAATGCCGTGGCCCTGGGCGTGCCCGACGAGGCGCTGGGCGAGCGCGTGCTGCTGTTTGCCGAGGGCGATTATGATCCCGCCGCCCTGCAGGCGCGCCTGCATGCCGAGCTGCCTCATTACATGCAGCCGGCCCGGGTCCACCGGCTGGAACGGCTGCCGCTCTCGCCCAACGGCAAGCCCGACCGCGCCGCCCTGATCCGGCGCCTGGAGTCCGCATGAAACATCCCGCCCCCGAACTGTTGGCCCGCTACCCGGTCTGCCAGGGGCAGCTGTGTCCCGGCGGCCGCCCGGTGAGCGAATGGGCCGAACAGCACGGCACCCCGCTGTATCTGTACGACCGCCGCGTCATCGCCGCGCGCATCGGGCAACTGCGCGCGGCCATGCCATCGGGGCTGTCGCTGTATTACGCGGTCAAGGCCAACCCCCTGGCGGCGTTGCTCGAATGGCTGGCGCCGCGGGTCGATGGCATGGACGTGGCCTCGGGCGGCGAGCTGCGGGCCGCGCTCGACGCCGGTCTGGACGGGCGGCGCATCAGCTTTGCCGGCCCGGGCAAGCGCGATGAAGAACTGGCGGCCGCGATCGAGGCCG
>JALVTT010000167.1 GCA_027024025.1 Sedimenticola sp. | reverse complement strand
CCTGCTCAACGGCGGTCGCCTCATCGCCTGCGGCAACGGCGGCGGCGCGGCCCTGGCCGAACACTTCGTGGGCCTGCTCAGCCATCATTACCAGCGCGAGCGGCCCGGCCTGCCGGCACTCGCGCTCGGCGCCTCCGGCATCCGCCTGAGCGCCCTGGCCGACGAACTCGGTTTCTCCCAGGTGTTCGCCAGCCAGCTGCACGCCCTGGGCCATCCCGGCGACATCCTCCTGGTCCTGACCACCCACGGCCAGAGCGACAACATCCTGTACGCCATCGAGGCGGCCACCGAGCGCCAGATACAGGTGGTGGCCTTCACCGGCTGTGACGGCGGCCGCGTTCCCGGCCGCCTGCGGGAACAGGACGTGGAGATCCGTGTCCCACATGAACACAGCGCGCGCATCCACGAGGTCCAGATGCTGGGCCTGCACTGCCTGTGCGAGCTCATCGACGTACAATTACTGGGGAGTTGAACCAATGAAACGGCCTCTGATGAATCCCGCCCTGCTCTCGATCCTCCTGCTCGCCGGCAGCCTGCTCGGCGGCTGTACCGCCGTGGTGGTGGGCGGCGCGGCCACCGGCGCCACGGTGGCGCACGACCGCCGCACCGTGGGCACCGTGATCGACGACAAGGACATCCAGCTCAAGGCCCTGCGCCTGCTGCACGGCGACGCCGACATCGAGCGGCGCAGCAATATCGACATCACCGTGTACAACCTGCAGGTACTGCTCACCGGCCAGGCCGAGAGCCCCGAGGTGGTGGCGCGCCTGCGTGACCAGATCGCGCGCCTGCCACGGGTGCGCAAGGTGATCGACGAGGTGGTGATCGGCGCCGAGGGCACCTGGAGCGACGCCACCGCCGACGCCTATCTCACCAGCCGGGTCAAGCTGGCCCTGTTCGGGGTCAAGCGGCCGGGCTTCGATCCCCTGCGGGTCAAGGTGGTGTCCTCCCAGGGCACGGTCTATCTGATGGGCCTGCTCACCCCGGAGGAGGCGGACGCGGTCAGCGACCGGGTGCGTTTCGTCAGCGGGGTCAAGAAAGTGGTACGCCTGTTTGAGTACATCTGAGGGGCTGCCGCGCGCCCTGCTCAAGGCGCTGCGGGATCTGTTCGGCGAGGCCCTGCTGACCCGGGCCGCCGACTGCTGGGCCTATGGCTATGACAACAGCCGCCAACAGGCCCTGCCGCAGGCCGTGTGCCTGGCGCAGACGCATGAACAGGTCGCGGCGCTGGTGCGCCTGTGCGCGCGTCACCGGGTGCCACTGGTCACTCGCGGGCGCGGCACCGGCACCACCGGCGCCGTGGTCCCGGCCCGGGGCGGCATCGTGCTCTCGACCGAGCACATGCGCCAGACCCTGGACATCGACCCCGCCAACCGCCTGGCGCGGGTCTCGCCCGGCTACACCAACCAGGAGCTGCAGGAGGCCGCGGCCGAACACGGCTTCTTCTGGCCGCCCGATCCCACCAGCAGCGCGGTGTGCACCATCGGCGGCAATCTGGCCTACAACTCCGCCGGCCCGCGCGCGGTCAAGTACGGCACCCCGCGCGAGAACACCCTGGGCCTGACCGCGGTCACCGGCAGCGGCGAGACCCTGGTCACCGGCGGTCGCACCACCAAGGGCGTGGTCGGCTACGACCTGACCCGGCTGCTGATCGGCTCCGAGGGCACCCTGGCGGTGATCACCGAGGCCATCCTCAAGCTGACCCCGCTGGCCCAGGCCAGACGCACCCTGCAGGCCGCCTACGACAGTATCGAGGCCGCGGCGCGCGCGGTCTCCGATCTCATGGCCCAGCCGCTGACCCCCTGCGCCCTGGAGTTCATGGACGCCCAGGCCCTGGCCATGGTGCGCGACTACTCCGAGCTGCCCCTGCCCGCCGAGGCGCGCGCCCTGCTGATGATCGAACTCGACGGCAGCGAGGACGCCATCGACAGCGACGCGCAACAGGTGCGCCGGATCGCCGCCAACCCGGGTTGCCTGGGGGTCGAACTGGCCCGCACCGACGAGGAGGTCGCCCGCCTGTGGCGTACCCGCAAGGCCCTCTCGCCGGCCCTGCGCAATGTCGCGCCGAAAAAGATCAACGAGGACGTGGTGGTGCCGGTCTCGCGCCTGCCGGCGCTGATCGGCGGCCTGGAGGCGCTGTCGCGGCGGCACGGCATCCCTATCGTCAACTTCGGCCATGCCGGCAACGGCAATATCCATGTCAACCTGCTGTTCGACCCCGACGACCCGGCGCAACAGGCCGCGGCCGAGGCCTGTCTGGCGGATGTGTTCTCCCTGGTGCTCTCCCTGGAGGGCAGCCTGTCCGGCGAGCACGGCATCGGGCGGGTCAAGAAAGCCTTTGTCGATCAAGAGCTTTCCCCCGTCGCCCTGGACCTGATGCGGGCCCTCAAGCGGCAGTTCGACCCGCAGGGCATCCTCAATCCCGGGGTCGCCCTGCCGGACGATCCGGCCGCCGGCTGACCCCGGACAGATCCCGCCCCGCCCGCCTGTGCTATAGTCCGGCAAATTTTCCAGCGGTCGCCGCCTGCCGGCGGCCAACAAGACTTATAACGATTAGCTAGCTCTAGGGGGTACCATGTCCAAGAAGCATCCTGTCATCGTGGTCACCGGCTCGTCCGGCGCCGGCACCACCACCGTCAAGCGCGCCTTTGAACACATCTTTCTGCGCGAGGGCATCAAGGCCGCCGTCATCGAGGGCGACAGCTTCCACCGCTACGACCGCGCCGAGATGAAGGTCAAGATGGCCGAGGAGGGCCTCAGCCACTTCGGCCCGCAGGCCAACCTGTTCGACAAGCTCGAGGAGCTGTTCAAGACCTACGGCGAGACCGGCACCGGCGAAAAGCGCTACTACCTGCACAGCGAGGAAGAGGCCGCCGAGCACAACGCCCGCCTGGGCACCGACAAGAAGCCCGGCGAGTTCACCCCCTGGGAACCGCTGCCGGAGGGCACCGACATCCTGTTCTACGAGGGCCTGCACGGCCTGGTCAAGACCGATGAGGTCGATGTCGCCCGGCACGTGGACCTGGGCATCGGCGTGGTGCCGGTGGTCAACCTGGAATGGATCCAGAAGATCGCGCGTGACAACGCCGAGCGCGGCCACTCGGAAGAGGCCATCGTGGACACCATCCTGCGCCGCATGCCGGATTACATCAACCACATCACACCGCAGTTCTCGCGCACCGACATCAACTTCCAGCGCGTGGCCACGGTGGACACCTCCAACCCCTTCATCGCCCGCGACATCCCGACCCCGGACGAGAGTTTCGTGGTGATCCGCTTCGCCAACCCGGCCAAGTTCGACACCGACTTCCCGTACCTGATCAACATGATCCCGGGTTCGTTCATGTCGCGCCGCAACACCATCGTGGTGCCCGGCGGCAAGATGGGTTACGCCATGGAGATCATCCTGGCCCCGATCATCGACCGCATGATGGAACAGGCGCGCGTCGACTGAGGCGAACGCCCCAGGCGCAAAAAGGCCCCGGCAGCGACCGGGGCCTTTTTTGTATGCGGGGCGAACAGGCTCAGCCGGCGGCCTGGGCCAGACCGGGGGGGAGGTGCGCGCGCACGGCCTCCAGCATCTGCTCCACGCCCAGGCCCGCCTCGGCCAGCTGCTCGGCCTGGGTGGCCTGTTCGATGTAGCGGTCCGGCAGACCGAAGTGCAGCAGCGGCACGTCGATGCCGGCCGCCGCCAGGTATTCGCTCACCGCGGCGCCCGCGCCACCGGCCACCACGTTCTCCTCGATGGTCACCAGGAAACGATGGCCCTGCGCCAGCTCGCGCACCAGGGCCTCGTCCAGCGGCTTGACGAAGCGCATATTGGCCACGCTGGCGCCCAGGGCATCGCCCAGGGCCAGGGCCCGGTCGAGCAGGGTGCCGAAGGACAGGATGGCGATGTCCGCGCCCTGGCGCCGGATCTCGCCCCGTCCCCAGGGCAGGGTGTCCAGGCCCTGGCCCGGCAGCACGCCCATGCCGGCGCCGCGCGGATAGCGCACCAGGGCCGGCCCCGGGTGCTCCCAGGCGGTCTGCAGCAGGGCGCGGCATTCGGCCTCGTCGGCCGGCGCCAGCACCGCCATATTGGGCACGCAACGGGCATAGCTGAGATCAAACATGCCGGCATGGGTGGCGCCGTCCGCGCCGACCTCGCCCGCGCGATCCACGGCGAAGGTGACATCCAGGTTCTGCAGGGCCACGTCGTGGACCAGCTGGTCGTAGGCGCGCTGCAGGAAGGTCGAATAGATGGCCACCACCGGCTTGACGCCCTCGCAGGCCAGGCCCGCGGCAAAGGTCACGGCATGCTGCTCGGCGATGCCCACATCGTGATAGCGCTCGGGGAAGCGGCGCGCAAATTCCACCAGGCCCGAGCCCTCGCACATCGCCGGGGTGATGGCCATCACCCGGCTGTCCTGCCCGCCCAGATCGCAGATCCAGTCGGAGAACACCGAGGTGAAGGTCTTGCCGCCGGCGGACTTGTCCATCTTGCCGGTGGAGAGATTGAACGGCGTGACCCCGTGATACACGCAGGGATCGCCCTCGGCCGGGGCGTATCCGCGCCCTTTCTGGGTGACCACGTGCAGGAAGCGCGGGCCGTGCATCTCGCGCATGTTCTCCAGGGTGGAGACCAGCAGCGGCAGATCGTGGCCGTCGATGGGGCCGATGTAGGTGAAGCCCAGCTCCTCGAACAGGGTGCCGGGCATGAACATGCCCTTCATGTGTTCTTCCCAGCGGTGCGCCAGGTCCTTCATGCCGGGCAGGCGCTCCAGCACCTGCTTGCTGCCCTCGCGCATGCGGTTGTAGAAGCGGCTGGACAGCACCCGCGCCAGGTAGTTGCTGACCGCCCCCACCGGACGCGAGATGGACATGTCGTTGTCGTTCAGGATCACCAGCAGATCGCTGTCGATCGCCCCGGCGTGGTTGAGCGCCTCGAAGGCCATGCCCGCGGACAGGGCCCCGTCGCCGATCACCGCGATGTGCTGGCGCTCCAGACCCTGCGCGCGCGCCGCCACGGCCATCCCCAGGGCGGCGCTGATGGAGGTACTGGAATGGCCGGCGCCGAAGGCATCGTATTCGGACTCGTCGCGCCGCAGAAAGCCGGACAGCCCGTCCTTCTGGCGCAGCGTGAGCATGCGCTCGCGACGCCCGGTGAGGATCTTGTGCGGATAGGCCTGGTGGCCGACGTCCCACACCAGGCGGTCCTCGGGGGTGTTGAACACATAGTGCAGGGCCACGGTCAGCTCGACCACGCCCAGGCCGGCCGCCAGGTGTCCCCCGGTGCGCGAGACCGAGGCGACCAGGTAGTCGCGCACCGCCTGCGCCACCTCGGGCAGGCGATCCGCCTCCAGTTGTCGTAGCGCCTCCGGGGTGTCCACCTGCGCCAACAGCGCCAGGGCGGCCTCCCCTACGTCCTTCTGCATGATGGTGACCTTGAATCCGGGGCGGCCCGGGAGCCGGGCCGACAGGCAATAAACTGATATTCTACGCCGAATCCCCACAAACCACACCGCCGTGATATGCCCAGCGATACCGCACCGCCACTGACCCGCAGCCAGCGCCGCGCCGAACGCCTGGCGCGCCAGAAACAGATCGAGCAGCGCTATCACAAGAACCGCCAGCGCAATCTGCTGGCGCGGCCGGGCCGGCACAGCTTCGCCATGGTCCTGGACCACCTCAAGGCCGGTTACAACGTGGCCAAGATCTTCCGCAGCGCGCAGGCCTTCAGCGGCGCCGAGATCCACCTGGTCGATATCGGCGTGTTCGATCCGGCGCCCGCCAAGGGCGCCTTCCGCAAGGTGCCGGCGCGTTTCCACGACGATTTCGGACAGGCCCACCTGGCTCTGCGCGAGGCCGGCTACACCCTGTACGCCCTGACCGCCGACGGCGCCAGCACGCTGCCGCAGACCCGCCTGGCGCGCAAGAGCGCCTTCGTGATCGGCAACGAGGAACTGGGGCTGAGTTTCGACCCCGCCGACTATCCCGACATCCAGACCCTGGCCATCCCCCTGTACGGCGAGATGGAGAGCCTCAACGCCAGCGTGGCCGCCTCCATCGTGATGTACGAGTATGTGCGCCAGCACGCCGCGGACTGAGGCCCGCGCATGAGCCTGCCGCGTATCGTCTGGCGCGCCCTACTCATTCTCCTGCACCTGCTGCTGGGGCTGGCGCTCACACCCTTCGCCACCCGCCGCGACCGCCACCAGCGCTGGCAGCGGGACACGCGCATCTCGCGCTGGTGGCTGGCGCGCCTGACCCGCATCCTGCGCCTGGAGATCCGGATCGAGGGTACCCCGCCCCAGCCGCCCGCGCTGGTGGTCGCCAACCATGTCTCGTGGATGGACATCGTGGTCCTGGGGCAGTTGCTGCCGACCGCCTTTCTGTCCAAGGCCGAGGTGGCGCGCTGGCCGCTGATCGGCTGGCTGGCGCGGCGCGCCGGCACCCTGTTCATCCAGCGCGGGCGCGGCCAGGCCGGCGGCATCGCCGCACAGATCGCCCGCCACCTGCGCCAGGGCGGCATGCTGACCCTGTTCCCCGAGGGCACCACCAGCGAGGGCGAAACCGTGCGTCCCTTCTTTCCGCGCCTGTTCGCCGCGGCCATCGAGGCGGAGGCGCAGGTGGCGCCGGTGGCGCTGCGCTACCGGCTCGACGGAAAGCGCGACCCAGTCGCGCCCTATACCGGCAGCCAGACCCTGCTCCATAATCTGCTGGGCTGGCTGAAGCGGCCCTCCAGCCAGGTTCTGGTGCGGTTCTGCCCGCCCATCCCCGCGGCGGAAGCGGAACGCCGGGCCCTGGCCGCGCAGGCGCAGGAGGCCATCGCCCGGATCATCGAGGAACAGACGCACACACCATGAACGAGCCGCTCGATTTTCTGATCATCGGCCAGGGCCTGGCCGGCAGCCTGCTGGCGCGACAGCTGCTGGCGCGCGGCTGCCGCCTGCAGGTGCTGGATGACGGCCACCGCAGCGCGGCCTCGCGGGTCGCCGCCGGGCTGGTCAACCCGCTGGCCGGCATGCGTTTCAACGCCGCCCCGGAGACCGCCGACTGGCTGCGCGTCATGCGCCGGACCTACGCGGAGATCGCGCGCGAACTGGGCCGCCCGGAGTATCTCCACGAGCTGCCCATGCAGCGTCTGCTGCGCTCGCCCCGGCAGCGCCGCTTTCTGGAGCGCCAGCAGCGCAACCCGGCGGTCGCCGACTATCTGGGCGCGCCCTTCGGGCCCGGCCGGGCCGACCCCGGCATCCAGGCCCCGTACGGGGGCTTTCTGCAACACGCCACGGGCTATGCCGAGCTGCCGCGCCTGCTCGGGGAACTGCGCGACTGGCTGCGCGCGCGCTCGGCCTATGTCAGCGAGGCGGTCGATTATCAGGCCATCGAGCTGAACCGGGACTCGGTGCGCCTGGGCGCGCACCGCGCCCGCGCCATCGTCTTCTGCGAGGGCTACCGCATGCGGGACAATCCCTGGTTCGGCGTCCTGCCCCTGCAGCCGGACAAGGGCGAGATGCTGCGCCTGTCCAGCGAACGCGGGCTGTGCCGGCACATCATCAACGGGGCGCACTGGCTGGTGCCCATCGGCGGCGGCCAGTACCGTTTCGGCGCCACCCACGAGCACCACCGGATCGACTGCGAGCCCACCCCCGAGGGGCGGACCGCCCTGCTGCAGGGCCTGGACGGACTGCTCGGGGACAGCGCCGGCGTCCGGGTCGAGGCACACCTGGCCGGGGTGCGCCCGGCCACGCGCGACCGCCAGCCCCTGATCGGCACCCATGCCGAGGCGCGCCGGGTCCACCTGTTCAACGGCTTCGGCGCGCGCGGCACCCTGAGCATCCCCTGGTATGCCGAACGCATGGCCGGGTATCTGCTCGACGGCCGGCCGCTCCCGCCCCAGGCCGACCTGGCCCGATGCGGCGACGGACGACGATGAGCACCCACCGGCCCCTGACCCGGCTGGCCCACGCGCGCCTGGCCGAACACCTGAGCCCCGGCGACATCGCCATCGACGCCACCGCCGGCAACGGACACGACACCCTGTTCCTGGCGCGTCGGGTCGGTCCCGAAGGCCAGGTGCATGCCTTCGATGTCCAGCCCCGGGCCCTGGCGGCCACCCGCGAACGCCTGGCCGCATCGGGCTGCGAGACCCCGGTCCGGCTGTACCTCGAGAGCCATGCCCGGATGCAGGCCGTCCTGCCCGCGGAACTGGCCGGCCGGGTCGCGGCCGTCACCTTCAACCTTGGCTACCTTCCCGGCTCGGACCATGCCGTGGTCACCGCCCGGGACAGCACCCTGGAGGCGCTCGCGCAGGCCCTGGCGCTGCTGCGTCCCGGCGGCCTGCTCTCGGTGCTCGCCTACCGCGGCCACCCCGGCGGCGAGACCGAGGCCCGGGCCGTGGCCACCTGGCTGGCGGGCGCGCCCGGCCTGCGCGGCGAAACGATCGAATCGCCCGGGCCCGTGCTCCATCTCGCGTGGAAACATGCCGACAATACAAAAACGGCAGACCGCGCCTGACGATCTGCCGTTCCGAAGATGGTAGCAAGGGGCGGACTCGAACCGCCGACCCCCGCATTATGAGTGCGGTGCTCTAACCAGCTGAGCTACCTTGCCGTCGAAGGTCGCGAATTCTCCACATCCCGGCGCCGCTTGTCAATCGGGCCGCTTCCGGGCCCGGACGGCGGGTCGGCGATGCGGACTCAGACATTGAAACGGAAGTGCATGACGTCGCCGTCCTGCACCACGTAGTCCTTGCCCTCCAGGCGCAGCTTGCCGGCCTCCCGGGCGCCCTGCTCCCCGCCACAGGCGACGAAGTCCTCGTAGGACACCACCTCGGCACGGATGAAACCGCGCTGGAAATCGGTGTGGATGACCCCGGCCGCCTCGGGCGCGGTGGCGCCGACCGGCACGGTCCAGGCCCGCACCTCCTTGACCCCGGCGGTGAAGTAGGTCTGCAGGCCGAGCAGACGGTATCCGGCACGCACCACCCGGTCCAGGCCCGGCTCGTCCAGACCCATCTCGGCCAGGAACTCCTGCTTGTCCTCGTCGTCCAGCGCCGCCAGCTCGGCCTCGATGGCGGCGCACACCGGCACCACCTCGGCCCCCTCGGCGTCCGCCAGCCCCCGCAGGTCGTCCAGATAGGGGTTGTTCTCGAAGCCGTCGTCATTGACGTTGGCAATGTACAGGGTGCGCTTGACCGTCAGCAGGTGCAGATCGTAGAGCTGGTCCAGGGCGTCCTGATCCAGACCCAGGGTGCGCACCGGCTGCCCCTGGTCGAGGTGGGCATGCACCTGCTCCAGCAATTCCTTGTAGGCGATGATCTTCTTGTCGTTGGTCTTGGCCTGCTTGACCGCTTTGGCCAGGGCCTTGTCCACCGTCTCCATGTCGGCCAGGGCCAGCTCGGTATTGATGACCTCGACATCGGCCAGGGGATCGACCTTGCCCGCCACATGCACGATGTCGTCGTTGTCGAAGCAGCGCACCACCTGGGCGATGGCGTCGGTCTCGCGGATGTTGGCCAGGAACTTGTTGCCCAGCCCCTCGCCCTTGGAGGCGCCCGCCACCAGACCGGCGATGTCCACGAACTGCATGGTGGTCGGCAACACGCGCTCGGGCTTGACGATCCCGGCCAGCCGGTCGAGCCGCGGATCGGGCAGCGGCACCACGCCGACATTGGGATCGATGGTACAGAAGGGATAGTTCTCGGCCGCGATGGTGGCCTTGGTCAGCGCATTGAACAGGGTCGATTTGCCGACATTGGGCAGACCGACGATACCGCATTTGAAACCCATGGGCAGACTCCCTCAAGAAAGCCCGCAAGGATAGCCGAAAAGGCCGCCAGGGTGTTGAAAATCCGAACGATGGAGGGCGGCCTCATCCAAAACGCCCCAGGCCGACAAGGGATTCTGAAAAACGCTGTGGATACATCCCTGTACGCTCGACGGCGGCGTCCGCCGGGGCCCCGGCGGCCAGCCTAGGCGCTGCCGCTGTCGCGGTTGTAGACATCCTCGAAGCGCACGATGTCGTCCTCGCCCAGGTAGGTGCCGGACTGCACCTCGATGATCTCCAGCGGCACCGTGCCCGGATTCTCCAGACGGTGCCGGGCGCCGATGGGGATATAGGTGGACTGGTTCTCGGTGAGCAGAAAGGTCTTGTCGTCGCAGGTCACCCGCGCGGTGCCACTGACCACGATCCAGTGCTCGGCCCGGTGATGGTGCATCTGCAGCGAAAGGGTGGCGCCGGGCTTGACGGTCAGGCGCTTGACCTGGAAACGCGGCCCCTGGTCCACCCCCTCGAAGCTGCCCCAGGGGCGGTGCACGCAGCGGTGGAACTCGCTCTCGCCCCGTGCCTGCTCATCCAGATACTCGGTCACCCGCTTGACCTCCTGGGCGCGCGACTTGTCCGCCACCAGCACCGCGTCCGGGGTCTCGACCACCACCAGATCGCGCACCCCGACCGCGGCCAGCATGCGGCTCTGGGCATACAGCAGATTGCCATGGGCGTCGTGCGCGAACACATCGCCATGCACCGCGTTGCCCTGCTCGTCCTGCTCGGAGACGGCCCACAGGGCCTCCCAGGCGCCGATGTCCGACCAGCCCGCGTCCAGCGGCACCACCACGCAGGCATCGCCCTCGCGCGACAGCGGCTCCATCACCGCGTAGTCGATGGAGTCCGACGGGCAGTCGGCAAAGGCCTCGGCATCGACCCGGAAGAAGTCCAGGTCGGCTTGGCCGCCATCGTGCGCGCGCTGTACCGCGGCCCGCATCTCCGGCGCGAAACGCCGCACCAGTTCCAGCCAGCGCCCGGCACCGAGCATGAAGATGCCGCTGTTCCACAGATAGCGTCCCTCGGCCAGGTAACGCTCGGCGGTGGCCCGGTCCGGCTTCTCGACAAAGCCGTCCAGGCGCGCCGCCGCCTCGCCCAGGGCCTCGCCCCGGCGGATATAGCCATAGCCGGTGTGCGGGCCGTCGGGCACGATGCCGAAGGTGACCACCCGGCCCTGACCCGCGTGCCGCAGACCCTCCAGCAGGGCCTGTTCGAAGGCGGCCTGATCGGCGATCACATGGTCGGCCGGCATGACCAGCAGGATGGGATCCTCCCCGCCGGCGCGCGCCCGCAGGGCCGCCAGGGTGAGCGCCGGTGCGGTGTTGCGCCCCACCGGCTCGAGCAGGATGTCGCCCGCCGGACGCCCGCTCTGCATGAGCTGGTCCGCGACCAGAAAGCGGTGCGCCTCGTTGCACACCACCATGGGAGCGGCCACCTCGCAGCCGTTCAGGCCATCGCAGCGCGCGGCCGTGGCCTGCAGCAGGCTGAGTTCACCCACCAGGTTGTGGAACTGCTTGGGAAAGGCCCGGCGCGAGAGCGGCCAGAGACGGGTGCCGGCGCCACCCGAGAGGATGACCGGCTGCAACTTCTGGGACATGGTGGGGCAATCACTCCGTTTGCTGAACGGGGCGAATTAAATCACCCCGCCCGGCCCCGGGTCAAACCCGGCGCCGGGCGCGGCCGGGATCGTCAGGCCACCTTGAACAGCTTGTCGAAATTGGCGATGCGCAGGATCTCCCTGACGCCCTCGCTGCTGTTGGTCAGCTCCACGACCTCGCCGGCGCGGCCGTGCTCGCGCAACTGCAGCAGCATGCCCATGGCCGAGCTGTCCATGTACTCGGTGCCGGCCAGGTCGACCACGAACTTCTTCTCCCCCTTGGGGTGCCCCTTGTAGGCGTTGAGAAAATCCTGGTGCGCGGCGAAATCGAACCGCCCGGTCACATGAATGGTGACGGTGTCGCCCGTCTCGTTACTGGTCACTGCCATCTGTCTTCTCCCGACTGCTGATATCCACACCTCACAGGGCGCCGGGCCCTGCCTTTGGCACCAGGCGGTGCCGTCATTTCGGTTGAAACCCCGATCAGAAGAGTTCCACCTCCCCGGCGTCGAGGTTCTCCTGCGACACCGGGCTCTGCGCCGGCGGGCCATCCGCCGATCGCCGTTGTTCAAGCCGTTCGCGCAGGGCCCGCAGGCACGTCTCCGGCAACCGCCCTCCACCCTGCTCCAGGCCGGACAGCCCCTCGCTGAGCGAGGCGGCCAGGCCGCGGATCTCGCTCAGGCGCTGCTCGGAGTGTTCCGCGGTCTGGCGCACGATGTCCTCGAACTGCAGGCTGCGCACCGCATGGCCCACCTGCTCGTCGATCTCGGCGCCGACCCGGTTGATCTGCGCCAGGGCCTGCTCGATGGAGTGGTTGACCGTCTCGATGTGCTCGAGCATGTCGCGCACCCGCTGCTTGGACTGCAGGGCCACGTTCATGTCCTGAGAGGCCAGCCTGGCCAGGGACTCGCGCGCCTGGTTCACCTCGGAGATCGACTCGCTGACCACCTCGCGGATCTCGTCGCTGAAGCGGTTGGAGCGGTGCGAGAGGTTGCGCACCTCATCGGCCACCACCGCGAAGCCGCGCCCGGCCTCGCCGGCGCGCGCGGCCTCGATGGCGGCGTTCAGCGCCAGCAGATTGGTCTGATCGGCGATCACCTTGACATCCGCCAGCAGCGCGTCGGCGCGGTTCATGTGCGTCACCACGCTATCGATGTTCTCCACCATGCCCATGCTGTTGGCGCTGGTCCTGACCACGTACTGGACGAAGTAGTTGAGCACCTCGTCGGTCTGTTCGACGAAGCCCTGGGCGTCCTCGCGCCCGCCCGCGCCACCCG
Source organism: Sedimenticola sp. (assembly GCA_027024025.1). Lineage (GTDB taxonomy): Bacteria > Pseudomonadota > Gammaproteobacteria > Chromatiales > Chromatiaceae > MONJU. The sequence goes on along the minus strand of JALVTT010000167.1, from coordinate 6,170 downwards.
CGTGCAGGGCGTCGATCACCCGGGCGACCATGGACTGCTGCTCGCGCACCCGGTCGTGCAGGCCCTGGAAGGCATGCTGCAGGGTATGCACCGCCTCGCCGACCAGCTGACGGATGCGCGCCATCTCCCGGGCGGCATCCTCGGTGACCTGTCCGATCGCGCGATCGGCGTCGGCCACCACCGCCGAGACCGCGGCCAGCAGTTCGGGCGGAGCGGCGTCCCCGGCCTCCTCGGCGGGCCGCTCCGGTCGGCGGCGCTGCCAGGCGTACTGCCCCAGCAAGAGCGCCGGCAGCGCCATCGGCGGCCAGGGGCTCAACACCGCCAGTCCGCCGAGCGCCGCGCCCGCCAGGGTCCAGCCGAGCGCCGTCCAGCCTGGCGCCGGTCCGGCGGTGCGTGTCCCTGATTTCATGCTGGTCGTTTCCTCTCGCATCTCACCGGTCTGACTGAGCTTATCGGCCGGAGGTCCGGGTTCTTTACGCCCCGGCGGCCACCAGCTCCTGGAGCCGGTCGGCGATCCGGTTGAGCGGCAGCACCTCGTCGGCATAGCCCCGCTTGACCACCTCGCCCGGCATGCCCCAGACCACGCTGGTCTTCTCGTCCTGGGCGATGATGGGCGCCCCGGCGGCCTTCAGCTCGCCCATGCCCTCGGCGCCATCGGCGCCCATGCCGGTGAGCATCACGCCGATGGCGTTGGGTCCGGCGTTCTGCACCAGGGAACGCATCATCACGTCCACCGAGGGCTTGTGCCGGTTGACCGGCGGCCCGTCGTTGAGGCGGCAGACATAGCGCGCCCCGTTGCGCTCCACCAGCAGGTGCCGGTCACCCGGCGCGATATAGACATGCCCCGGCAGGATCTGCTGGCCGTCGCTGGCCTGGCAGACCGACAGCGCGGTCAGACCGTCGACGCGCTTCGCGAAGGGCTCGCTGAAGGCGGCGGGGATGTGCTGCGAGATCACGATGCCCGCCTGCAGGTCCATGGGCAGGCGCATCAGCACATCCTTGATGGCCTCGGTGCCGCCGGTGGAGGAACCGATGCCGATGATGCGGTCGGTGGTGCGGAAATGCCGCTTCACCGGGCGGGCCGCGATCACCGCGTCCGCCGACAGCTTCTCGCTGACCTGGCCGACCGCCCTGGCCATGGCCGGACGCTTCTCCAGCGGGCGCACCCGCGCGCGCGCCGCCATGCGCACCTTGGCGATGATCTCCTCGGCGTACTCCTTGAGGCCCTCGCTGACATCGACCTTGGGCTTGGCCACGAAATCCACGGCGCCGTATTCCAGGGCGCGCAGGGTGACATCGGCGCCCTGTTCGGTCAGGGTCGAGACCATCACCACCGGCATCGGCCTCAGGCGCATCAGATTGCCGAGAAAGGTCACCCCGTCCATGCGCGGCATCTCGACATCCAGGGTCAGCACATCGGGGTTGAGCTGCTTGATCTTGTCGCGCGCGATATAGGGATCGGCGGCGCTGCCCACCACCTCGATGTCCGGTGCCTGGGCGAATATCGAGGTCAGCACCTGGCGCACCAGGGCGGAATCGTCCACGATCAACAGGCGTATCTTCTTCATCTTGTATGGCCCTCCCTGTCTCTCAGAACAGCTCCACGTCACCCTGCACGGGCTGCTTCGAGATCTCGTTCTGATAGGCGGATTCGCGTTTCACCACGGTGTCGTTGTGCATGTGCCGGATGCGCTTGACCAGGGCGCGTCCGGTGCGCGGAAAGAAGATCACCTTGCGCGGGTAGATATCGCCCACGTCGTCCGAGAGGATGGGGATCCCCTCGGTGCGCAGGTAATCCTCGACGAACTGGATATTGCGCGCGCCCACATCGCTGAGGTTCTGCATGATCTGCCCGCCGCCGAACACCTTGGCCTCCAGGTTGCGCTTCATGCCCCCATGCTTGAGGATCTCGTTGATCATGTGCTCCATGGCGAAGTTGCCGTAGCGGGTCGCGGTGCTGAGCACATCGGCCGCGGTGCCGCCCCAGTCACCCCCCTCGGACAGGGGCAGCATGAAGTGATTCATGCCGCCCACACCCAGGCGGCGGTCGCGGATGCAGGCCGAAACACAGGAACCCAGCACGGTGGTGATCAGCTCGTCCTGGACCGTGACGTAGTATTCGCCCGGCAGGATCTTGGCCGCCACGCACTGGTGGGTCTTGTCCCAGTAGCGCTTGACGTGCTCGAAGCCCGGCAGGGCCACCCCGAGATCATGCCTGGCGGTCGCGAACATCAGCGCACCCTCCGGTAGATGGTCTTGCCGATCAGATCGAAGCGGTCGGTGACCTTGAACAGGGACTCCGAATGGCCGATGAACAGAAAGCCGCCCGGCTTGATCACATCGGCGAAACGCTCCACCAGGCGCTTCTTGGATTCCTTGTCGAAGTAGATGATGACGTTGCGGCAGAAGATGATGTCCATCGGCGCCTGCTGCCAGGGCTTCATCAGGTTCAGCAGGCCGAACTCGATGCGCCGGCGCAGCTCCGGCTTGACCCGCACATTGCCCTGTTGACTGCCGCGACCGCGCAGGAACCAGCGCCGCAGACGCGCCTTGGGCAGGCCCTCCACGCGGTCTTCGCGATAGACCCCGGCCGAGGCCGTGGCCACCACATTGGAATCGATGTCGGTGGCGGTGATGCGCACATCCCAGCCACGCAGCCTGTCCTGCATCTCGCCGACCGTCATGCCCAGGGAGTACGGCTCCTCACCGGTGGAGCAGCCCGCGGACCAGATGCTCAGTGAATGATCGGTTCCATTGGCCTGCATGCGCTCGGGAATGGCGTGGTCGCGCAGATATTCGAAGTGATGATTCTCGCGGAAGAAGGCGGTCAGGTTGGTGGTGACCGCATTGATCAACTCGGTCAGCTCGGCCTGGTCGCCGGCGTTCTGCAGGTAGTCGCAGTATTCCGCGAAACTCCTCAGCCCCAGCGCCCGCACGCGGCGCGCCAGTCGCGAATAGAACATGTCGAACTTGTCATCGCTGACCACGATTCCGGTATGGGAGTTGGACAGCGTGCGCAGAAAATCGAAGTCCCTCTGGGTGAACTCGAACTCACGCTCGCGTGTGGCGGCTGCTGGCATATCCCTGTCCTCCTAGAACAACTCGATATCGTCGATGTCACCGTCGTTGAGTCGCGCCCGCACCGCCTCCAGGGCTTCATCGATCGAGGAGCCGCGGAGCAGGGCGTCGAACATCTCCTGCTCCTCGCGCATGGTGTAGCGGCTGCGGATATGCGCCTGCAGGGCATTCCACTCGCCCGGGTTGTAGAGCCGCGCCGAGTCGGACACCAGTCCGCCCAGCTGCTCCAGGGCCTGCTTGACATGCTCCAGGCGCTGCGAGAGCCGGTCGTAGAACTGGAAGGCGATGATGCTCTGCTGCATCCCGGACTGGATCTGCGCGCATTCGGCCAGGATGCCGGCCTGCGCCGGTTCACTCTCGTCGATCCCCTCCCGGGCGATCTGCGCGATGCGCTCCACCGTGGACACCATGCCGGTGAAGGAACCGGTCAGGGCCGAGACCGAATCCTCGCCCTCGTGCATGGCCATGCTGATCTGGGCCACCGCCAGGTTCAGCATGCGGACGGTCTCGGAGACCTGGCTCCAGTCCAGGTCGGGGGCATTGGCGGTCGATTTCATTCCACTTGCGACACTCATCTCCGTACTCCCTCTGCTCAGGCGGCCTCGGCCCGGTTGTTCAGTTGCAATGCGTCCTCCAGCCCCAGCAGGGCCGCGCCCTGCGCCAGGGGCTCGGACACACCCACCCAGCTCACCACGCTGGACTTGCCGACCAGCTCGCGGACGAAGGCGGCCAGCAGCTGCAGGCCCGCGCCGTCGATGCTCTCGACCGCGGCGCCGTCGATGCGCAGCTCGCCCTGCTCGACCACCCGGCCGCTCAGGACCTGGTGAAAATCGCCCGCCTCCACGATGGTGAGGCTGTCCGGCAGGCTCAGCACCGTATCGCCGGCGGGGGTCTCCGTATCGGCGGCGGACTCGGCCACCGCCGCCAGCGGATCATGCGACATGACTGGTTTGTTGCTCATCACTCATCACCCTTCCTTGCAGAAAATCATCGGCCAGGGACCGGAATTCTTCTGCCGATTTACTCTTGCCCCGGTATTCGAAGATGGTGCGCCCCGCGCCCGCGCACTCGGCCAGCACCGCGGCCTCGCGGATCGCGGTCGGCATCAGGTAGTGCGGAAAATGCTGCATGATCTTGCCCAGCACCTCCCGCGACAGGCGGCGTCTGGCCACGTAACGGCTCATGAAGATCCATTTGCGCAGGGGCGTGGCGCGCAGGCCCTCGATCCTCCGCAGGGTATTGACCAGATTGGCCAGCCCGGTCAGGGAGAGATAGTCTCCGGCGACCGGGATCATCACGTGATCGGCGGCCAGGACCGCGTTCATCACCAGCAGGCCGGCCGAGGGCGGGCAGTCGAACAGCAGGTAATCGACATCCGGCAGGGCCCTCGCCAGGGCCCGCTGCAGCAGCTGACCGCGCTCGGCCCCGCCCTGCAGGCGCTCGACCTCGCCCAGCGCGGCGCCGGCAGGCACCAGTTGCAGCAGCTCGCGGGTGGACACCGCCACCGATTCCAGCGCCGCACCCTGGAGCATGACCTGGTCGATGCCCTCACGCGGGGCGCGGAACACCCCGAGACAGGGCGCCAGATGGCCCTGCGGGTCCAGATCCACCAGCATCACCCGCCTGCCCTGCATCGCCAGGGCGTGTCCCATGTTGACGGCGGTGGTGGTCTTGCCCACCCCGCCCTTCTGGTTGATGACCGCGATCGTCTGCATAGCCTCCTCCTGTCTCTTTTGATTGCCCAGGCCCGTTCTCCTGGCGCCGGTTCAGAAAATCCCGCCGGGCACCTGCCCGGCCAGGATGCTGTCCACATCGACCAGCACCACCATCTCCTTCTCCAGCGAGACCATGCCGATGAGATACTGGCCGCCGATCCCGGCCGCGCTGCTGGGCGGGGCCTTGACCTCGACCCGGGTGGTGTCCAGGACGTCCGAGACCCCGTCCACCACCATGCCGATCAACTGTTGGCCGCTGTCGCCACCGTCCACCGAGACGATGATCACCACCGTGGTGGGCTCGTATACCGGGTCGTGATCGCCGAAACGGGTGCGCAGATCGACGATGGGCACGATGGTCCCGCGCAGGTCGAGCACGCCCTTGAGATCGGGCGGCGAATCCGGCAACTCGCGCACCGGTTCCCAGCCACGGATCTCCTGCACCTTGAGGATGTCCACCCCGAAGGCCTTGCCGCCCAGGTAGAAGGTCAGGTACTGGCCTTCCCGCCCCTTGTTCACACTGTCTGCCACCTGTGCCTGCATCATGCCGTCCTCACGCTTCCACCTTGGCTTCGACGATCTGCAGCAGGCCGACGATCTCGCCGGACAGGCTTTCGATCTCGCTGTACATCTTCTCGGCCTCGGCATCCTTGCCCGATTCCTTGAGGGTGATGACCTCGCGGATCACCGCGTGCAGACGCTCGTGGCGCTTCTCCATCACCTGCATCTCCTCGATGTGGCCATAGTTGGCCAGACCGGCGCTGTACAGCCACTTGCCCAGCACGCAGTCCTTGTGCGAGACCGCCTCGGCCTGGGTCAGCGACTTCTTGCCATCGAGGAAGTCACGGATCTTCTGCCGCCAGGCCAGGTGCGCGGTGCGCGCCGAGAAGAAGTCCAGGGTGGCGTCGCCCGAACCGTGGGCGTGATCGTGCGCGTGGCCGTGCGATTCGGCCTGCGCCAGCAACGCCTCGGGATCCTCCGGCACCCGGAAGAAGGCGATACCGCGCTCCATCTCCTGCGCCTTGTCGTACAGAGAGGCGGAGGCCGCCGAGGTCTCCTCGGCCAGGGCCGCGTTCTGCTGCGTGACCTCGTCCATGGAGGTGACCGCCTGGTTGACCTGGTCGATGCCGGCCGCCTGCTCCGCGCTGGCGGCGGCGATCTCGGCCACGATGTCGCCGACCTTCTTCACCCCGAGCACGATCTCCTCCAGGGTGGCCCCGGATTCGTTGACCAGCTCGCTGCCGGCATGCACCTTGTTGACGCTGTCCTGGATCAGCTCCTTGATCTCCTTGGCCGCCTCGGCCGAGCGCGAGGCCAGGTTGCGCACCTCGGTGGCGACCACCGCGAAGCCCCGGCCCTGCTCGCCGGCGCGCGCGG
>JALVTT010000166.1 GCA_027024025.1 Sedimenticola sp. | reverse complement strand
CCCCACCCCCCCCCGCAAGCGGGGGAGGGAGAATGCCTTGGTAGGGTGCGGTGACGAAGGAACCGCACCGAAAAGCCCCTCACATATGCGAGATCATGGCATCGCCGAACTGGGAGCAGCTCAGCAGGGTCGCGCCGTCCATGAGGCGTTCCAGGTCGTAGGTGACGGTCTTGGCGCTGATGGCGGCGCCCATGGCCGCGATGATGCGGTCGGCGGCCTCGGTCCAGCCCATGTGGCGCAGCATCATCTCGGCCGAGAGGATCAGCGAGCCGGGGTTGACCTTGTCCTGGCCGGCGTATTTGGGCGCGGTGCCGTGGGTGGCCTCGAACATGGCCACGGTGTCGGACAGGTTGGCGCCGGGCGCGATGCCGATGCCGCCGACCTGGGCCGCCAGGGCGTCGGAGATGTAGTCGCCATTGAGGTTGAGGGTGGCGATCACGTCGTATTCCTTCGGCCGCAGCAGGATCTGCTGCAGGAAGGCGTCGGCGATCACGTCCTTGACCACGATCTCGCTGCCGGTCTTGGGATTCTTGAAGGTGCACCAGGGGCCGCCGTCCAGTTCGACCGCGCCGAATTCCTCCTTGGCCAGTTCGTAGCCCCATTCCTTGAAGGCGCCCTCGGTGAACTTCATGATGTTGCCCTTGTGCACCAGGGTGACCGAGGCGCGGTCATTGTCGATGGCGTACTGGATGGCATTGCGCACCAGGCGCTTGGTGCCGTCGGCGGAGACCGGCTTGATACCGATGCCGGAGGTCTCGGGGAAGCGAATCTTGGTCACGCCCATCTCGTTCCGCAGGAAGTCGACGACCTTCTTCGCCTCGTCGGTGCCGGCGGCCCATTCGATGCCGGCGTAGATGTCCTCGGAGTTCTCGCGGAAGATCACCATGTCGGTGTATTCCGGGTGCTTGAGCGGGCTGGGGGTGCCCTCGAAGTAGCGCACCGGGCGCTGACAGACATACAGGTCGAGCTGCTGGCGCAGGGTCACGTTCAGGGAGCGGATGCCGCCGCCCACCGGGGTGGTCAGCGGGCCCTTGATGGAAACGACATAGTCGCGCACGGCCTCGAGGGTCTCGTCCGGCAGCCACACGCCCTCGCCATAGACCCGGGTGGACTTCTCCCCCGCGAACACCTCCATCCAGGCGATGCGACGGCTGCTCGAGTAGGCCTTTTTCACCGCGGCGTCCACCACCTTGCGCATCACCGGGGTGATGTCCACGCCGATGCCGTCGCCCTCGATGTAGGCGACAATGGGGTTGTCCGGCACGTTCAGCGAGTTGTCCGGGTTGACGGTGATCTGCTGCCCCTCGGCGGGAACCTGTATCTTGTCGAATGCCATTGCTGTTAACTTCCGCTATTGATCGAATGAAGTCGGCGATTTTACCACCCATGCCCAGGCTTGTACTGTTCAACAAACCCTTCGACGTGCTCAGCCAGTTCACCGACGCGGACGGCCGCGCGACCCTGGCCGATCATATCGACCTGCCGGGCGTGTACCCGGCCGGCCGGCTCGACCGCGACAGCGAGGGCCTGCTCCTGCTCACCGACAGCGGCGCCCTGGCCCATCAGCTGACCCACCCGCGCAAGCACACCTGGAAGACCTACTGGGCCCAGGTCGAGGGCGAGATCGACGAGGCGGCGCTGGCCGCGCTGCGCCGTGGCGTGACCCTCAAGGACGGCCCGACCCGCCCGGCGCGCGCCCGGCGCATCGAGGAGCCGGCGGGACTGTGGCCGCGTCATCCGCCGATCCGCTACCGCGCCGCCATCCCCACCAGCTGGCTGGAACTGCAAATCCGCGAGGGACGCAACCGCCAGGTGCGGCGCATGACCGCGGCGGTCGGCTTCCCTACCCTGCGCCTGGTGCGCGCCGCGGTCGGCCCCTGGTCGCTGGACGGCCTGCAGCCGGGCGAGTACCGGGTGCTGCGGGTGGACGCCCCGCGCAACGCGCCCCGCAGCGCCCGGAGAAAACGATAGAATGCCGGGCATGAGATGGTCCCCCCGCGTCACGGTCGCTGCTGTCATTCCCGATGCCGGGGGACGCTTCCTGCTGGTCGAGGAACGGCCCGACGGCTCGCGTGTTCAACCAGCCCGCCGGCCACCTGGAGCCCGGCGAGACCCTGATCGAGGCGGTGATCCGCGAGGTGCGCGAGGAGACCTGCCGCGACTTCAGCCCGCGCGGCCTGGTCGGGGTGTACCGCTGGCGGGTGCCGCCCGAGGGCCCCACCTATCTGCGCTTCTGCTTCATCGGCGAGGCCGGCCCCGAGCGGCCGGAATGGACGCGCGACCCCGACATCCTGGGCACCCGCTGGGTCGATCCCGCCGAGATCGAGCGGGACGCCCTGCCTCTGCGCAGCCCCATGGTGCGCCGCTGCCTGCGCGACGCCCTCGCCCGCCCCGCCGCGCCCCTGGACCTGCTGGCCGATCTGGTGAATGCCGATGCCGAATGACGCCACTCAGGTGATCGTCGGCCTGTCCGGCGGGGTGGACTCCTCGGTGGCGGCGCTGCGTCTGCTGGAGGCCGGTTACGCGGTGCGCGGCCTGTTCATGAAGAACTGGGAGGAGGACGACGACGCCGAATACTGCGCCGCCGCCGAGGATCTGGCCGACGCCCGGCAGGTCGCCGAGCGCCTGGGCATCGACCTGCTCACGGTCAACTTCTCGGCCGAGTACTGGGACCGGGTGTTCGCCTATTTTCTGGCCGAATACCGCGCCGGCCGCACCCCCAACCCGGATGTGCTGTGCAACCGCGAGATCAAGTTCAAGGCCTTTCTCGACCACGCCCTGGACCTGGGCGCCGGCTACATCGCCACCGGGCACTACGCCGGACTGCGGCGCGCCGGCGATCGGGTACAGCTGATCCGCGCGGCGGACGAGAACAAGGACCAGACCTATTTCCTCTACATGCTCGGGCAGCGCGCCCTGCGTCACAGCCTGTTTCCGCTGGCCGGACTGCGCAAGGACGAGGTGCGCCGCATCGCCGAGCGCGCCGGCTTCGCCAATTCGCGCAAGAAGGACAGCACCGGCATCTGCTTCATCGGCGAGCGGCGCTTCCGGGACTTTCTGTCGCGCTACCTGCCCGCCAACCCCGGCCCCATCATGAGCCTGGACGGCGAGGTGCTGGGGCAACACCAGGGACTGATGTACTACACCATCGGCCAGCGTCAGGGACTGGGCATCGGCGGGCGCGCCGCGCATGACAACCGCCCCTGGTTCGTGGTCGGCAAGGAGCTGGACGACAATATCCTGCGCGTCGCCCAGGGCCATGACCATCCAGCGCTGATGAAACAGTCGCTGCGCGCCGAACAGCTGCACTGGGTTGCCGGCGAACCGCCCGGCGAACGCTTCCGCGCCCTGGCCCGCTGCCGTCACCGCCAGCCCCTGCAGGCCTGCGAGGTCGTCCTGCGCGACGGCCTGGCCGAGGTCGCCTTCGATCAGCCCCAGCGCGCCCTCACCCCCGGCCAGTCGGTGGTGTTCTACCAGGACGATGTGTGCCTGGGCGGAGGAATCATCCAATGAGCCACTATGACGACCGCGACCGCGTGCTGGCCCTGGCCGGCATCTTCCAGGCCGCCGGCCTGGTCACGGAACTGGCGCGCAACGGCAAGTGCGACAGCGCGGCCATGCAGGCCTCGCTGGACTCCCTGTTCGTGTTCCAGCCCAAGGACGTGGCGGCGGTGTTCGGCGGTGTCGAAGGCGTGCATTACGGCCTGCGCATCCTGCTGGCCCAGCTCGATCAGCCGCGACAGCGCGACCTGGAACAGGCCCGCTACGCGGTGGCGCTGATCCATCACGCCGACAAGCTGCGCCGCGACACCCGGCGCCTGGACGCCCTGGGCGACGAACTGGAACAGCTGGAAGAGAAACGCAGCCTCTACCAGCTGGCCGAATATTCGCGCAGCGCCCAGCTCGCGCGCATCTACCAGGCGCATGTCAGCCCGGTGCAGCCGCAGATCCTGGTGCGTGGCGAGCCGCTGTATCTGCAGAACCCGCAGATCGCGGAACAGATCCGGGCCCTGCTGCTGGCCGGCATCCGGGCCGGGGTCCTGTGGCGCCAGTGCGGTGGCAGCCGCTGGCGGCTGCTGCTGGCGCGGCGGCGCCTGACCGGGATCGCGCGCGGATTACTAAGCAGATAAACTCGTCGCCATACAACGACGTCTGAACATACACATTTCGCGACCTTCTGCCTATGGTTCCCATAAAATCTACCTTGGTTCCCGGATAACTTCCGGCCCAAGATGACAAAAAAGGCGCACACTGTGGGGATTGCGGCAAAATGCCGGGTGACGAAACCCTCACCCCACAGGTGCGCCGATGCCAAGAGTAC
>JALVTT010000165.1:16524-19087 GCA_027024025.1 Sedimenticola sp. | reverse complement strand
CAACAGCCCGGACTCGAAGGGCCTGGCCGGCGGCGCCGGGGGCATCTTCTCCAGCTCCACCTTGTCCAGCGGCTCCTCGATCAGCATGGGCACGAAGATGACCGCCAGCGAGGCCAGCACCGCGGCCCCCACCAATCGTTTTTTCAGACCTTCTTCCAAGCTGTGACTCTCCTGGGCTGGCGCCGCGGGCCATCCCGGGCACGGCGACGCACGCGATGGCGCGGACAATGCGACCCGCGCCCGTGTACCGGCGCCCCTCCCTGGGCCGCGCGGCGAATCCTGTTATGTCCGGGCGGCCCTCAGCTCCCTTCCCAACCGGGCCAGGCCAAGGCCCGGCCCACGGTCACGAAGGAACCGCAGACCAGCACCTGATCGTCCTCCCCCGCCAGGGCATCGACCCGGTCGAGGCAGGCCGGGAGTGAATCGTACCGCGAAACCGGCGCGGAAATCCCGGCCGGCAGCGCCGCTGCCAGTTCGACAGCGGACGCGCCCCGGGGTTCATCCCCCAGGTCCACCAGGTGCCAGTGATCGACCTGCGGCGCCAGGCGCGCCAGGACCTCCCCCAGCGCCTTGTCCGCGAGCATGCCGACCACCGCGTGCCGCGTGCCCGGCACGTACAGCTCGCCCAGCTGCGCCGCCAGCACACCGGCGGCCTCGGGATTGTGCGCCACGTCCAGGATCCAGCGGCAGGCGCGCCGGCGGACCTCGAAGCGGCCGGGGACACGCGCCCCGAGCAGGCCTTCCCGCACCGCCTGCTGGTCCACCACCCGGTCCGGCAACAGCGCCAGGGCGGCCAGCGCGCCGGCCGCGTTTTGCAGCTGGACCGCCCCGCGCAGGGTCGGCAGCGGCAGGCCGGCGCGCACCCGGTCGCCGAAACGCCAGGACCAGCCCTCCGCCTCGCGCTGATAGCGGTAGTCCCGCCCCAGCCGGTAGAGCCGCGCGCCGATAGCCCGGGCGTGATCGGCAATGGCCCGCGGCATCCGCGGCGCGGCATAGACCAGGGGCCGCCCGGGCCGCGCGATACCTGCCTTCTCGAAGGCAATCTGTTCGAGATCCTCGCCCAGCCAGTCGGTGTGATCCAGGGCGATGCCGGTGATCAGGGCCAGATCCGCGTCCAGGATGTTGACCGCGTCCAGGCGCCCGCCCAGCCCCACCTCGAGGATGGCCACATCGGGCGCGGCCCCGGCCATGCACAGGATGGCGGCCAGGGTGCCGTATTCGAAATAGGTCAGCGGCGTGTCGCCCCGGGCCTGCTCGATCCGCTCGAAGGCCGCGCACAGGGCCGGATCACCGATCTCGCGGCCGTCGAGACGGATCCGCTCGTTGTAGCGCAGCAGGTGCGGCGAGGTATAGCAGCCGGTGCGGTAACCGGCCGCGCGCAGGATATGGTCGAGGAAGGCGACGCTGGAGCCCTTGCCGTTGGTCCCGCCCACCAGCACCACCCGGGCGCCGGGGCTGGGCGCCCCCAGGGCCTGCCATACCGCCCGCACCCGCTCCAGGCCGAGCGCGATGTCACGGGGGTGCTGCCGCGACTGGTGGTCCAGCCATTCCGCCAGGGAGCGCGGCATCAGGCGACGCTGGCACGCCCCGTCATCATGCCCAGCAGCCTGGCGATCCGGTCACGCATCTCGCGCCGGTCGATGATCAGGTCGATGGCCCCCTTCTCCAGCAGGAACTCGGCGCGCTGGAAGCCCTCGGGCAGCTTCTCGCGCACGGTCTGCTCGATCACGCGCGGCCCGGCGAAGCCGATCAGGGCCTTGGGCTCGGCCACGTTGATATCGCCCAGCATGGCCAGGCTGGCGGAGACCCCGCCCATGGTGGGGTCGGTCATCACGGAGATGAAGGGCAGACCGCGCCGCGCCAGACGATTGAGCGCGGCCGAGGTCTTGGCCATCTGCATCAGCGAGAACAGCGATTCCTGCATGCGCGCCCCGCCACTGGCCGAGAAGCAGACCAGCGGGCAGTTGTCGTCCATGGCGCGGTTGACCGCGCGCACGAAGCGCTCGCCCACCACCGAGCCCATGGAGCCGCCCATGAAGCCGAACTCGAAGGCGCAGGCCACCAGCGGCGCGCCCTTGAGCTGCCCGGCCATGGCCACCAGGGCGTCCTTTTCGCCGGTCTTTTTCTGCGCGGCGGTGACGCGGTCGCGGTATTTCTTGCTGTCCTTGAACTTGAGCGGGTCGCCGGGCTCCAGATCGGCGCCGATCTCCTCGCGCGGCTCGGGATCGAGGAACAGATCCAGGCGCTTACGCGCCCCGATCCGGTTGTGGTAGGCGCACTTGGGGCAGACATCCAGATTGCGCTCGACCTCGGCGCGGTACAGCACCGCGTTGCAGCTCGGACATTTGGACCAGAGCCCTTCCGGGACCGCCTTCTTGGCGCCGCCCTCGGTGCGAATGCGGCTGGGCATCAGTTTTTCGAACCAGCTCATGTTATTCCCGTTCTTCCTTATGTGCGGTCAAGTTTAACCCCGTCCAGCGCGGCGCGCAGCCCGGCCACCAGCACGCCCACCTCGCGCCGGATGGCATCCGGGTCGTCGGCATGCCGCTCGACCCGCGAGGCG
>JALVTT010000165.1:0-16514 GCA_027024025.1 Sedimenticola sp. | reverse complement strand
CGGTCTCGGCGTCCTTGATGCCGAAGCCCACGCCCACGGGCAGCCCGGTGGCGGCGCGGATCTCGCGCAGCTTGTCCGCCACCGACTGCAGGTCCAGGTTGCCGGCGCCGGTCACGCCCTTGAGCGAGACGTAATAGACGAAGCCGCTGGCCGCCGCGGTGAGCTGGCGGATGCGCTCCGGCGTGCTGGTCGGCGCCAGCAGGTAGATGGGATCGATGCCCTGCCCGCGCAGCACCGGCAGGAAGTCGTCCCCCTCCTCCGGCGGGATGTCCACCGTCAGCACGCCGTCCACGCCGGCCTGGGCCGCCTGCTCGGCGAAGGCCCGGTAGCCCATCACCTCGATGGGATTGAGATAGCCCATCAGCACCACCGGGGTGTGGGGATCGTCCCGGCGGAAGGCGCGCACCATCTCCAGCACATCGTGCAACGAGGTGTGATGCGCCAGGGCGCGCTCGCTGGCGCGCTGGATCACCGGCCCGTCGGCCATCGGGTCGGAGAAGGGCACCCCCAGCTCGATGATGTCGGCCCCGTTTTCCACCAGGGTGTGCATCAGCGGCACCGTGACCGCCCGCTGCGGATCGCCAGCGGTGATGAAGGGCACCAGGGCCTTGCGCCCCTGCGCGCGCAGGGTCTCGAATCGTTGGGCAATACGGCTCACAGCTTCAGCCCCTCCCGTGCGGCCACGGTGTGCATGTCCTTGTCTCCGCGCCCGGAGAGGTTCACCAGCAGGATGGCGTCGCGATCCATCTCCGGGGCCATCTTGACCGCCTGGGCCACCGCGTGGCTGGACTCCAGCGCAGGGATGATGCCCTCGGTACGGGTCAGGCGGTGGAAGGCGTCCAGCGCCTCCTCATCGGTGACCGCCACATAGCGGGCGCGGCCGCTGTCCTTGAGCCAGGCGTGTTCCGGCCCCACGCCCGGATAGTCCAGGCCGGCGGAGATGGAATGGGTCTCGATGATCTGGCCGTCGGCGTCCTCCATCAGATAGGTGCGGTTGCCGTGCAGCACCCCGGGCCGGCCCGCGCACAGGGGCGCGGCGTGGCGGCCGGTCTCCAGCCCCTCGCCCGCCGCCTCCACGCCGTAGATGGCGACCTGCTCGTCCTCGAGGAAGGGATAGAAGAGACCGATGGCGTTGGAGCCGCCGCCCACGCAGGCCACCAGGGCGTCGGGCAGGCGGCCGGTCATGGCCTGGATCTGCTCGCGCGCCTCGCGCCCGATCACCGCCTGGAAGTCGCGCACCATGGCCGGATAGGGATGCGGCCCGGCCACGGTGCCGATGATGTAGAAGGTGTCGTCCACGTTCGCCACCCAGTCGCGCATCGCCTCGTTGAGCGCGTCCTTGAGGGTGCGCGAGCCGGAGGAGACGGTGCGCACCTCGGCGCCGAGCAGGCGCATGCGATAGACGTTGGCCTCCTGGCGCGCGGCGTCCACCTCGCCCATGTAGACGATGCACTCCAGGCCGAGCCGCGCGGCCACGGTGGCGGTGGCCACGCCGTGCTGGCCGGCGCCGGTCTCGGCGATGATGCGGGTCTTGCCCATGCGCCGCGCGAGCAGGGCCTGGCCGATGGTGTTGTTCACCTTGTGCGCGCCGGTGTGGTTGAGATCCTCGCGCTTGAGATAGATCTGCGCCCCGCCCAGCTCGCGGCTCAGGCGCTCGGCGTGATAGATCGGCGAGGGCCGGCCCACATAGTGCTGCAGATCGGCGTCCAGCTCGGCCAGGAATTCCGGGTCGCGCATGTACTTCTCGTAGGCGCGGCGCAGCGCGTCCACCGGCTCCATTAGGGTCTCGGCGATGAACACCCCCCCGTAGGGACCGAAGTGGCCGCGTTCGTCCGGCAGTTCAGTCAGTTTCATCGATGGCTTCTCCCGCGCGCACCGCCTCGACGAAACGCGCAATCAATTGTTTGTCCTTGATGCCGGGGGCGGACTCCACCCCGCCGCTGACATCCACGGCCCAAGGCCGCACCCGGGCCACGGCCTCGCCGACATTGTCCGGTGTCAGTCCCCCGGCCAGCACCACCCGGTCCGCCAGGTCCGCCGGGATCCGTCCCCAGTCGAAGGTCTCGCCCGTACCACCCGGCACGCCGGGCCGGTAGGCGTCCAGCAGCAGTCCGCGCGCGCCGGCGAAGCGCGCCGCCTCGGCGGCCAGGTCGATGTCGTCCTTCATGCGCAGGGCGCGGACCCAGGGGCGCCCGTGGGCGGCGCAGTAGTCCGGGCACTCGTTGCCGTGGAACTGGATCAGGTCGATGCCCACCTGCCCGACCACCTCGGCGATGGTCTCGGCGTCGGCGTTCACGAACAGGCCCACGCTGGTCACGAAGGGCGGCAGGCAGGCCGCGATGCTGGCGGCCCGCTCCGGTTCGACATACCGGGGACTGGGCGGATAGAACACCAGGCCGATGGCATCCACCCCCGCCTCGGCCGCGGCCAGCGCATCCTCGGGGCGGGTGATGCCACAGACTTTGATCCGGGTTCGCATGGATGCGTATTATGCCTTACCCGCCGTTACGGGGCACGGCTGTCGGTTCAGGGGTTTCACCGCAAAGGCACGCGCAGTTGTACGGAGTCGGGACAACTGCCAGATCCACCCCGATACGACGTTTGCCTCGCGCCACACAACAGACCTCCTCCCCAAAGGCCTTTGTCACCTTTGCGGTCTTCGCGGTTCATCACCGCTGCAGTCTTCCGGATCAGGCCGGGAAGCCACTCAGGCGCGGGGCGGGTATGCCGAATTCGGGCGGGTATTCGACCTGTTCGAAATACAGCCCGTGCGGCGGCGCGGTCACGCCACCCAGGGTGCGGTCGCGCAGCGCCAGTACCTCGGCCGCCCAATCCTCCGGGCGATCCCCCCGGCCGATGGCCATCAACACCCCGGCGATGTTGCGCACCATGTGGTGCAGAAAGGCGTTGGCATGCACCGAGAGGATGACGAAATCCCCCCGCCGCTCCACCTTCAGGGAATGCAGGGTGCGCACCGGGCTCTTGGCCTGGCAGCCCAGTGCGCGATAGCTGGAGAAGTCGTGCTCGCCCACCAGGGCCTGGCCGGCGGCGTGCATGCGTTCGGCGTCCAGGGGGCGGTGGGTCCAGGTGACCCGCCCGGCCAGCACCGCGCCGCGGGCGGTGCGGTTGAGGATGAAATAACGATAGCGCCGGGACACGGCGGAGAAGCGCGCGTTGAAGTCGTCGCTGACCTGGCGCACCCAGGTCACGCTGGCATCGTCGGGCAGGTGCACATTGGCGCCGAGCAGCCAGTTGCGTTCGCTGCGCCGTGCCTCGGTGTCGAAGTGCACTACCTGGCCGAGGGCATGCACCCCGGTATCGGTGCGCCCGGCGCAGACCACGCGCAGGGGATGGTCCGCCACCCGGGCCAGGGCCGCCTCCAGCGCCACCTGCACGGTGCGCACGCCCGGCTGCTGCGCCTGCCAGCCGTGGAAGGCGCGGCCGTCATATTCGATTCCGAGTGCTACGCGCATCAGGCCAATGGGCGGCAAGGCGCCCCGTCAAGGGGTACGGCGGGACGGGTGGCCGGGTGGATCAGGCGGGCTCGATCTCGCCCATCAGTTTTTCGGCCGCGGCGCGCTGCGCGTCGTTGCCTTCCCTGATCACCTCTTCCAGGATGTCCTGGGCACCCTCTGTGTCGCCCATGTCCACGAAGGCCCGCGCCAGATCCAGCTTAGTGTCCACCGCCTCGGCGTCCACGGCGGCGACCTCTGGAGACGTCTGGCTATCAACACTCAAGCTATCAACATCTAGGCTATCGACATCCAAGTCGGTGATGTCTTGTCCGGCGACATCCTTGTCAAAAGCTTCATCCAGACTGATAGGCTCATCCAGGCCGGATTCGATATCGCCGCTCATCTCCTCCAAATCTTCTGACAACCGGCCAAGATCCTCGTCCAGAGCCGACATGTCGCTGAGTTCGCTGAGCTGGGCCTGTAAATCATCATCTAACAAGCTGGAATCCTTACCAACCGCCACGGCAGCCTCAGCCTGTTCCAGCTGCATGGAGGGCAGATCAATCGATTCCTCAACCACGTCATCAGACGGTTCCGCCGGCTTCTTGGCTGTTTCCGGTAAATCTAGATCCAGCGATTCCAGGCCTTCCAAGGACAGCGACTCATCATCCAGATCCTCAAGATCTTCCAACTCTTTTAGATCATCCAGATCCAGAGAGGGTTCGTCCGCCAGTTCCGTCGGAGACAGGCCAGAGCCCACATCGTCCCCATCAGTCACCGCGGCCTCGGCATCCACGTCGTCGTCCGTTGTCGCCACAGCACCGCCATCCGCGTACAACGGATTGTCTTCGTCGATTCCCCGCCCCATCTCCTGGACCCGAGTCCATGCGTCCTGATCGGCGATGTCCTGCCCGGCATCCATCATGCCTTTAGCCAATTCGTTAAATGCTTTGGTATTTCGTGTTGCGTAATAGACTTCTAACAGCTTGTGCTTGAGAGCCAGACGGTCGGGATCCCGGTCCATGGCCTGGCGTAGCAGATCCTCCGCCTGCTGATAGCGGCCATAGGCAATATAGACATCAGCCTCGGAGACCGGATCAACCTCGCCGGTCTCATCACGTAATGCGTTGACATCGCTGGGCGTGAACTCGCTCAAGAAGGATGTGTCTCCCCCCCCGGCTCCAGCCTCCTGCAGCTGACTCACCTCCTCATCAAGGTCCTCCTCGGTCAATACGCTATCGGCGTCTTCCGCTGGTTCCATCCTTACGGGAACATCTGTATGTAGCCCTTCCACTGCATCCGACTTTCGGCGGCGCATGAACAATGCCAGCAACAGGGCCAACACACCCGCGCCACCAGCCAGATAAGGCAGATACTCTCCGGTCAGCTTGTCAAGCAGGCCAGGCTTGGGTTTGGCGACATCCGGTGACGCCTCATGGTGCGCGGTGTGCGTGGATGCCTTATCCCCCGCCGAAGGTTCACTAGTGGCCACCTGGGCCTGGCCGGATGCCTCGGTGGCGGATGCGCTGGCACCTGCCTCCTTGTCCCCCTGCTCGGCCCGTGCCTGTTCAGACAGCGCGGTGGCGCCCTCAGGGGCCCCCTGTTCGGGCGGAGTCTGCCCCTCGGACGCCATCATACCCGGCTGAGCCTGTCCGGAGGCCGCCTCGGCCGGGGCCTTCTCCGTGCCGACCGGTTTTGCCGGGGCGCTGGCCTCTTCCAGGATCTGATCCGCCGCCGCGGCCAAATCATCTTCCACCAAAATATCGCCCTGAGCAGTCTGCCCCCCACCTACGCTGGCCTGAAGCTGGGCCAGTTGCTTATCTTTAAGGGATAGTAAGCGCTGCATGTCGGCAATGCGTTTTTCAAGATCGCCGATCTCGTTACGCAGCGTCTCGGACTCCAGACGTGAGCTCTCGGCATTCTCGCGCGCCAGAAGCAGCTTTTGCTTGAGCTCCTCGATAGTCTCGTCACCACGAATCTCGCTAGCGCCGGCGGCGCCCTTTCCCTTTGGTCGCGCGGTGGCGATACGCAGTTTGTCCTTTTCAGTCACCTTGCCAGCTGCTGCCGCGACGGAATCCCGAGACGTCGATTTGGCGGCCTGTGCCTGCATGTGTCGGGCGCGACGTGTCAGCCAGGCATCCTGCGCCGCCCGGTAGGCCTGCTGGGCTTCCTTGCGCGAGATCGAGAGAATCTCGTCGGTGGAAGGGACACGTAGAATCTGTCCCGAACGAAGACGGTTGATGTCACCGTGGATGAAGGCCTGCGGATTGGCCCGCTTGAGTGCGATCATCATTTGCGCCATGGTCACGCCCTTGGGACGCAACTTATGCGCGATTCCCCACAAGGTCTCGTTCCGGGTAACTGGGCCATACTCATCGCCGTTGACTCGTGGCCTGGCGGGCGCCGGCAGTGAGGTGGCTCGGGATACAGTGGCGTGGGCCAGCGCGTTCCTGACCCTGGGGGCACGACGGCGAGTGGTGACCGGCGGATCCAGTAGCACCGTGTACTCGCGGATCAGATGTCCTCTAGGCCAGTTGACCTCAACCAGAAAATCCAAGAACGGTTCACGTACTGGGAAGTCGGTTGAGACATGGATCACCGCCTTGCCGTTCTTGAGACGCTCGGTACGAAACTTGAGCAAGGTCAGATAATAGGGCCTTTCTGCTCCGACGCGTTGAAATTCGGCCTCGCTCGCCAATTTAACCCGAACACCATCCAGCTCACCGGTAGCCACCGAGAGCAGATCGATATCGGCCTTGAAATTCTGATTGAGCGCAGAATGCGCCTTGATATCACCCAACCCAAGGGCATGGGCTGGAATCGTCACCGTACCCAAGGCCAGCGCCACTGCCAGCGTCAAACCACGTTTCATGCGTTCCCCCAACGCGGACACAATGCCCGCACTCCTTTCCATGAATTATTCGGTCAATCCCACAGAGACTTCCAGGGACCCTAAGAACCAACCTGATGATTTGCAGCTAACTATAGCGGAGCCAAGGATTTTCACCAACCGCCAAGGAGGAATGTCTGGTTCTAGAGCCACCTTCACAAGACTCTGTCTGTAATGACTGTGACGGACATCACAAAATTAACAAGCTAAAGCGCTCCCAGCAGGATGCGCAGCATGCGCCGCAGCGGCTCGGCCGCGCCCCATAGAAGCTGATCGCCCACGGTGAAGGCGTTGAGATATTCGCCACCGATATTCATCTTGCGCAGCCGGCCCACCGGCACATCCAGGGTGCCGGTCACCCGCGCCGGGCTCAGTTCGCGCACCGTGGCCTCGCGCTCGTTGGGGATGACCCGGGACCAGGCATTGGCCTCGTCGATCATCTGCTCGATCTCGTCGATCGGGACATTCTTCTTCAGCTTGATGGTCAGCGCCTGGCTGTGGCAGCGCATGGCGCCGATGCGCACGCAGGTGCCGTCGATGGGGATACGCTCGCCCTCGGAACGACCCAGGATCTTGTTGGTCTCGGCCACCGCCTTCCACTCTTCCTTGGACTGGCCGTTGTCCAGCGGCACGTCGATCCAGGGGATCAGGCTGCCGGCCAGGGGCGCGCCGAACTGCTGGTCGGGAAAGTCCCGCGAGCGCATCGCCTCGATGACGCCACGGTCGATGTCGAGGATCGCCGAGCCGGGATCGTCCAGCAGGCCGGCCACGCTGTCGCGCAAGAAGCCCATCTGCTCCAGCAGCTCGCGCATGTTGCGGGCCCCGGCGCCCGAGGCGGCCTGGTAGGTCATGGCGGTCATCCACTCGACCAGATCATGCTGGAACAGCCCGCCCAGGCCCATCAGCATCAGGCTCACGGTGCAGTTGCCGCCGATGAAGTTCTTCCGGCCCGCGGCCAGGGCGCGGTCGATCACGGCCCGGTTGACCGGGTCGAGCACGATCACCGCGTCGTCGGCCATGCGCAGCGCCGAGGCGGCGTCGATCCAGTAACCATTCCAACCGGACCTGCGCAGATCCTCGAACACCTGCTTGGTGTAGCCGCCGCCCTGGCAGGTGACGATGGCCTCCATCCGGCTCAGCGCCTCGATGTCGGTGGCGTCCCGCAGCGGCGGAATGTCCTTGCCGATGTCCGGCCCCGGCTGTCCGACCTGCGAGGTGGTGAAGAACACCGGCTCGTCGATCAGATCGAAATCGTTCTCCTCGCGCATGCGGCCCATGAGCACCGAGCCCACCATGCCGCGCCAGCCTACGAAACCTACTCTTTTCATCATATTGTCCAGATTTGCTTTGGGAACCACAAAGAGCACAAAGAACACGAAGATGTGAATCGCAGGATGGGTTGAGGAACAAAACCCATCAAGGGCGATTTGCATCCGGTCACGGTGTATTTCAATGGGTTTCGCTCCGCTCAACCCATCCTACGAAATCAGGTCATTCAAAAATCTTTGTGTTCTTTGTGCTCTTCGTGGTGAAAAAATCACAATGCGGCCACCACCGCATCACCCATGGCCTCGCAGTTCACCTCGGTCATGCCCTCGGACATGATATCGGGGGTACGCAGGCCGTCGTCCAGCACCTTGTTCACCGCCGCCTCGATGCGCTCGGCCATGGCCGGCTCGTCCAGGCTGTAACGCAACATCATGGCCACCGAGAGGATGGTCGCCAGCGGGTTGGCGATGCCCTGGCCCGCGATGTCCGGCGCCGAGCCGTGGATGGGTTCATACATCCCCTGCCCTTTTTCATTCAGCGAGGCCGAGCCCAGCATGCCGATGGAGCCGGTGAGCATGGCGGCACAATCCGAAAGGATGTCGCCGAACATATTGGTGGTGACGATCACGTCGAACTGCCTGGGCCACTTCACCAGCTGCATGGCGGCGTTGTCCACGTACATGTGCGACAGCTCGATCTCGGGATATTCCTGCTCCACCACCCGGGTCGCCACCTCGCGCCACAGCTCGGTGCATTCCAGCACGTTCGCCTTGTCCACCGAACAGAGCTTCTTGCCACGCTTCATGGCGATCTCACAGGCGCTGCGCACGATGCGCTCGATCTCCGACTCGCGATAGACCAGGGTGTTGAAACCCTCGCGCTCGCCATTGTCCAGATTGCGGATGCCGCGCGGCTGGCCGAAGTAGATGCCGCCGGTGAGTTCGCGCACGATCATGATGTCCAGCCCGGAGACGATCTCGGGCCTGAGGCTGGAGGCGTCGGCGAGCTGCGGCGCCAGCACCGCCGGGCGCAGGTTGGAGAACAGCCCCAGCTCCGAGCGCAGCCCCAGCAGGCCCTTCTCCGGGCGTACCGAGATGTCCAGCGACTCCCATTTGTAGCCGCCCACCGCGCCGAGCAGGATGGCGTCCGCCTCCCTTGCCATGTCGAGGGTGGCCTCGGGCAGCGGCGTGCCCGTGGCGTCATAGGCCGCGCCGCCCACCAGACCCTCGTCCAGCTCGACGTCCAGGCCCTCACCCGCCAGCCTGTCCAACACCTTGACCGCCTCGGCCACGATCTCCGGGCCGATGCCGTCACCCGGCAATACCAGTATTCTCTTGGTCATGATTTTCCACCACAAAGGACACGAAGAACACGAAGATTCGATCCAACCAGCACCGAATACCCCACTATTATTCCAGGATCACTGGCCATATCCATTCTTCATGCGCTTGATGCCATCCTTCATCCTGTAAACGTTGAAATTCAATAAATATCCCAGTTTCCTGTTGCTCATTCTGAGGTGGCTGAGAAGCTGCGCTTCATGCACGGGCATCAGCCGCTCGACACTTTATAGTTCGACGACTACCAGGTCATTGAGCAACAGGTCCATCCTGAAACCCGCATCGACCTTCAACTGCCGGTAACGTACCGGCAGCTCCACCTGCCTGGCCACTCGAATACCGCGAGATTCCAGCTCATATGCCAAGCAGACCTCGTACGCCTTCTCCAGCAGGCCTGGTCCCAGTTCCCTGTGCACCTGAATGGCACTGTCGACCAACTCCCGCCCAATACGTTCCAACACATTCGCAATCCCGTGCTCTCTGCGTATCCCTATGCCGAGTATTTCTTGATTACCGCACTCCCTTTACCAAAATCCTTTGTGTTCTTCGTGCCCTTCGTGGTTATCCTCTCTCAATAAGGTCCTGAAACAGCCACGGCGCTTCCTGCATGCGGCGCTGTTCGTAGGCGCGGATGTCGTCCACGTGCCGCAGGGTGAGGCCGATGTCGTCCAGGCCTTCGAGCAGGCAGTGCTTGCGGAAGGGATCCACCTCGAAGGCGATCTCGCGATCGTGGTCGGTGAGCAGGCGCTGGTTCTCCAGGTCCACGGTGATCCGCAGGGCCTGCTCGCCGCCGGCCTCCTGGAACAGTTCATCCACTGTCTCCGCATCGAGCACGATGGGCAGGATGCCGTTCTTGAAGCAGTTGTTGAAGAAGATATCCGCAAAACTGGGCGCGATGATGACGCGGAAGCCGTAGTCGGCGAGCGCCCAGGGGGCGTGCTCGCGCGAGGAGCCGCAGCCGAAGTTCTCGCGCGCCAGCAGGATGCTCGCGCCCCGATAGCGCGGGTCGTTGAGCACGAAGTCCGGGTTCAGGGGGCGCTGGCTGTTGTCCATCCCCGGCTCGCCGTGATCCAGATAACGCCACTCGTCGAACAGGTTGGGCCCGAAGCCGGTGCGCTTGATCGACTTCAGAAACTGCTTCGGAATGATCGCATCGGTGTCCACATTGGCCCGGTCGAGGGGACAGACCACACCGCTGAACTTTTCAAACTTTTGCATAATTTTTCACCACAAAGAGCACAAAGAACACAAAGGCACACAGGGAGAACGCCCTCATGCCCCTTGGACCTTCTACTCGCTCCTCCTCACCAAATACGACTCGCAACGTCTTTTGTTCAATACAAACATCCACACCGCTGACCGAGCATCCGCCCGCGAACCATCCAAATCCACATAATCCGCCCCAAAAAACTTCGTGTTCCTTGTGCTCTTCGTGGTTCAAACCAGTTCCCGCACGTCCACGAAATGCCCTGTCACCGCGGCGGCGGCGGCCATCGCGGGGCTGACCAGGTGGGTGCGGCCGCCCTGGCCCTGGCGTCCCTCGAAGTTGCGGTTCGAGGTGGAGGCGCAGCGCTCGCCCGGTTCCAGGCGGTCGGCGTTCATCGCCAGGCACATGGAACAGCCCGGCTCGCGCCACTCGAAGCCGGCCTCGATGAAGATCCGGTCCAGCCCCTCTTCCTCGGCCTGGCGCTTGACCAGGCCCGAGCCCGGCACCACCAGGGCCTGCCTGATGTTGTCGGCCACCTTGCGCCCCCTGGCCACCGCCGCGGCGGCGCGCAGGTCCTCGATGCGCGAGTTGGTGCAGGAGCCGATGAACACCTTGTCCGGACGAATCTCGGTGATCGGCGTGCCGGCCTCCAGGCCCATGTATTCCAGGGCGCGGCGCATGCCCTCGGCCTTCACCGCATCCGGCGCGTCCGCCGGGTCGGGCACCCGGGCGCCCACCGGCACCACCATCTCCGGCGAGGTGCCCCAGGTGACCTGGGGCTGGATGTCCGCCCCGCGAATCGTGACCACCTTGTCGAACACCGCGCCCTCGTCGGAATGCAGCGCGCGCCAGGCGGCCACCGCCCGGTCCCACAGCTCGCCCTTGGGCGCATAGGGGCGGCCCTTCACGTACTCGATGGTCTTGTCGTCCACCGCCACGAAACCGGCGCGCGCGCCCGCCTCGATGGCCATGTTGCAGACCGTCATGCGACCCTCCATGGAGAGGTCCATGATGCCCTGCCCGGCGAACTCGATGGCGTAGCCGGTGCCGCCGGCGGTACCGATCTCGCCGATGATGGCGAGCACGATGTCCTTGGCGGTCACCCCCGGCCCGACCGGGCCGTCGATGACGATCTGCATCGCCCTGGACTTCTTCTGGATCAGGCACTGGGTGGCCAGCACATGCTCCACCTCGGAGGTGCCGATGCCGTGCGCCAGGGCGCCGAAGGCCCCGTGGGTGGAGGTGTGGGAGTCGCCGCACACCACCGCCATGCCCGGCAGGGTCGCGCCCTGCTCCGGCCCCACCACGTGCACGATGCCCTGGCGCGGGTCGTCCATGCGGAATTCGGTGATGCCGAAGTCCTCGCAGTTGTGATCCAGGGTCTCCACCTGGGTCCGCGAGATGGGATCGGCGATACCCTGGCTGCGGTCGGTGGTGGGCACGTTGTGGTCCGGGGTCGCCAGGTTGGCGCCCGCCCGCCAGGGCTTGCGCCCGGCCAGCCGCAGCCCCTCGAAGGCCTGCGGCGAGGTCACCTCGTGCACCAGCTGGCGGTCGATATACAGCAGGCAGGTGCCGTCGGCGTCCTCACGGACCACGTGCGCGTCCCACAACTTGTCGTAGAGTGTCTTGCCGCTCATGTCTGCATCCAGAAAACTCGTATCCGGGATGCCAAGGATAGCGGCTGCCGCAGATAACAGAAATTCATATTTCTCATATTTTTGATAAAATATTGGAATATGAATATCGATTCCCTGCAGGCCTTCGTGGCCGTGGCCGAATGCGGCTCCTTCTCCGAGGCGGCCGGGCGCATCCATCTGACCCAGCCGGCGGTGAGCAAGCGCGTGCAACAGCTCGAACGCACCCTGGACCAGCGGTTGTTCGACCGGATCGGGCGCCGCGTGGACCTGACCGAGGCCGGGCGCGCCCTGCTGCCGCGCGCGCGGCGTCTGCTCAATGATGCCGCCGAGATCCGCCGCGCCCTGGCCGACCTGTCCGGCGATGTGCGCGGCCGGCTGGTGATGGGCACCAGCCACCATATCGGCCTGCACCGCCTGCCCGGCCCGCTCAAGGCCTTCACCCAGGCGCATCCCGGGGTCGAGCTGGACATCCGATTCATGGATTCCGAGGCCGCCTGCCACGCGGTCGAGATCGGCGACCTGGAGCTGGCCATCGTCACCCTGCCGCCGAACCCCATGCCCCGGCTCCAGATCCGTCCGATCTGGGAAGACCCGCTGGTGTTCATGGTCAGCCGCGACCACCCCCTGGCCGGGCGGCGCCGGGTGAGCCTGGAGACCCTGCTCGAACACCCGGCGGTGCTGCCGGGCAGCAACACCTATACGCGGGGCATACTGGAACGCGCGGTGCGCGCCCGGGGACTGGCGCTGCGCACCGGCATGGAGACCAACTATCTGGAGACGCTGCGCATGCTCACCGAGGCCAATCTCGGCTGGAGCCTGCTGCCGGCCACCCAGCTCACCGACCAGCTGGTGCGGCTGCCCGTCAGCGGCCTGAAACTGTCACGCCGCCTGGGCGCGGTGACCCACGAACAACGCAGCCTGAGCAACGCGGCGCGGAACATGATCGCCGCGTGCGTGGAAGCCTGATGAGGCCTACACCACGAAACGGCCCACCAAGGCATCCAGATGGACGATATGCTCGCCCATCCGGGCCACCACGCTGCCAGCTTCCTGCATGCTGGCCTGGGTAGCTTCCGCCCGCTCGCGGATGCCCTGAACGTTTTCCGCGATGTGGCGCGCAACCGTACTTTGCTCTTCCGCCGCACTGGCGATATGCGTGCTCATCTGGGAGACCTGTTCGATCAGTGCAACGATATGCTCGAACGATGCCTCGGCGCCCGCCGCCTCCTGCATGGTGGCCCCGGCCAGTTCGGCGCTGGTCTGCATGGAACTGACCGCCTGGTTCACGCCGCCCACCAGTTTTTCGATCATCTGCTGGATCTCTTCGGTGGACGACTGGGTGCGGCTGGCCAGGGTACGGACCTCGTCGGCCACCACGGCGAACCCCCTGCCCTGCTCACCGGCCCTCGCGGCCTCGATCGCGGCATTGAGCGCCAGCAGATTGGTCTGCTCGGCAATGCCCCGGATCACATCCAGGATGCCGGTGATCGCGTTGCTCTGCTGTTCCAGAACCTCGATGACCTGGCTTGTGCCCTCGATCTGCCCGGCCAGGGATTCGATGCGGGAGATCGCATCGGCCAGGGCCTGGCGTCCATTCCGGCTCTCATCCTGGGTTTTCTGCCCGGCATCGGCGACCTCGGCAATGCGTGAGGCAATCTCGGTCGCCGAAGCGGCCATCTGCTCCACCGTGGTGCCCAATTGATCGGTGGCCTTGCTCTGTTCCACCGCGTTGCCGCCGGCGAGAGAGACAGCGGCATTGAGCTGCTCTGTGCCCGCCACCAGGTTCCGGCTGCCACCACCGATATCGCTGACGATCTCCGCCAGACGCTCACGCATACGCTCGAGCGCCCGCGAGAACTGCCCAACCTCGTCCTCTCTATCACTCTCCAACACCTGGGTCAGATTTCCCTGTCCAATACCTTCAACCACCGGTTGCAGACTAGCCAGACGTTTCAGACGCCGTCCGATGAACCAGTGAAAAATCAATAATAGACCCAGGATCACCAGACTGACGACTAACACAACAAGGCTGGTGGTGCGCGCCAGGCGCTTTTGCCTTACCGCCACCTCGTCCGTCTGCGACTGGATCTTCTTCAACAGGCCATCGACTTCTCCCGCCAAGCGTTCCGCCGTGGCATCGAAAGCGCCCATCATGCGGTTACCTTCACTAGGACCACCCTTGACATAGGCCTCGGCCATCTGTTTACCCGCTGCATAATAGGCCTCGAAGTCCTTCAGCAGAGCGGTCTCACCAACCCGCAGCCCGGGACTCAGCGCATCGATTCGCTGGACCGCCTGATGAAAGCGCTTCGCGTTGGCTTCGGCCTCGTCGAACCCGTCATCCAGCCCATCCTGGCCCCGGGTGGCGCTGATATCGGTGAGGAACTGCTGGACCTGAACCACCGCCAGCTTCATCTCGTGCGCGGCATTGAGCAAGGGCAGGCTGCGTTCCGCAATGCCGTCGGACTCGGCCACCAGAGACTGGCTGTCATACAAGACCAAACCATTGCCGAGCAGAAGAAAGCCCCCCATAAACAGGGTCATCAACAGAAACTGTCCCAGGACCGTCTGATATTTCTTCATGGTTCCATTCCTTGCGCGCTGACTCAGGTGGAACCTTTATCGACCACAGCACGGGATTCTTTAATCCGCATGACCCGGTCGCACGCCCAGGCGCGCCAGGCCCTGCTCCATGGCCGAGAGCAGCGAGGGCACCAGGAACAGCACCAGAAAGGTGGTGAAGGCCAGGCCGAAGGAGATGGACACGGCCATGGGGATCAGGAACTGGGCCTGCAGCGAGGTCTCGAACAACAGCGGCAGCAGCCCGGCGATGGTGGTGAGCGAGGTCAGCAGCACGGCGCGCAGACGCTGGCAGGAGGCCTCCACCAGGGCCTCGCGCAGGCCCATGCCGCGCGCCCGCAGCTGCTTGTAGAACACCACCAGGATGATGGAGTCGTTGACCGCGATGCCCGACAGCGCGAACAGGCCGAACATGGACAGGATGGTCGGGGTGATACCCATCACCCAGTGCCCCAGCAAGGCGCCCACGATGCCGAAGGGGATGATGGACATCACCACCAGCGGCCAGCCATAGGAGCCGAATACCCAGGCCAGGACGATATAGATCATGGCCAGGGCGAACAGGGCGCCGCGCTTCATGTCGCGCATGGTGTCCTTCTGGTCCTCTGCCCGGCCGGTGTATTGCCAGTGGATGTCGTAGCGCCGGACCAGCTCGGGCAGCACCGAGGCGGCCAGGCGCGCGCGCACCGCGTTGTTGGTGGTGATCTTCTTGTCCACATCGGCGAACACGCTCACCGCCAGGCGTCCCTCGGCATGGCGCAGGGCCTTGAAGCCGCGCCGTGACTCGAAGCGCACCACCGAGTCCAGCGGCACGCTGTGGCCGTTGGGCAGGAACAGGCGGAAGTCGTCCAGGCTGGCCAGGCGCTTGCGCTCGCGGTCGGGCAGCATGACCCGGACCTCGATCTCCTCGTCCCCCTCGTTGAAGATCTGCGCCAGGCGGCCGTCGAAGGCGGCATGCAGCTGGTGCGCGACCTCGTCCACGGTCAGCCCCAGGGCCTCGCCCAGGGGACGCAGGCGGAACACCAGTTGCTGCTCGCCGAAGGGCATGTCGTCCTCGATGCTGCTCACCCCGGGGATGCCCTGCATGGCCTGCCCCAGGTCCAGCGCGGCGCGTTTGAGGCGTTCGGGGTCGGCGCCGCTGAGGCGCACCTCCAGGTCGCGCCCGGGGTGACCGCCCATGCGGATGGTCATGGTCAGATATTCCAGGCCGGGCGGCAGCTTCAGCTTGTCCCGCCAGTGACGGATGAACTGTTCATTGCTGACCTCCCGCTGGTCGTTGGGGATCAGCTCGACCACCACCGAGGCGAACTGATCGCCGCGCTGGGTCTGGCGCGCGTTGGAGAAATAGCCCAGGCCGTAGGAGACCTGGGCCACCCGCAGCAGCCCGCCGCCGAAATCGCGGTTGGTCTGATACAGGGCCTGTTCGACCTGGTCGATGAACCGGCGCACCCG
Organism: Sedimenticola sp.; assembly: GCA_027024025.1. GTDB lineage: Bacteria > Pseudomonadota > Gammaproteobacteria > Chromatiales > Chromatiaceae > MONJU. The sequence goes on along the minus strand of JALVTT010000165.1, from coordinate 684 downwards.
CGCCGGCGGGGTGCCGGCGATGAAGGAGCTGGTCGCCACGATCACATTGCCGGGGACATTGGGAAAGAAGGAGAAGCCCATGCGCCCCCCGGCCATCAGCCCGACCAGGAGCACGATGCCGGAGGCGGACAGGGCCAGCACCCCCAGGCGGTGGTGCACCGCCCAGGTGACCGCGCGGCGGAAGGGCCCGTCGCGGAAGCGCGCAAAGCCCGCGTCCCAGCGCTGACGGAAGGCGCCGGGCGGGGCGTGTTGCAGTCGATGAAAGCTGTGCCTCAGGTGACCCGGCAGGACCAGAAAGCTCTCTACCAGCGAGGCCAGAATCACACACACGATGACGAAGGGGATGTCGCCCAGGAACTTGCCGATCAGCCCGCTCACCGAGAACAGCGGGATGAAGGCGGCGATGGTGGTCAGCGAGGAGGACATGACCGGCGCCAGCATGCGCCGCGCCCCGCCCTCGGCGGCCTCCAGGGAGTGCTCCCCGGTCTGGTAATGGGTCAGCGCGTCCTCGCCCACCACGATGGCGTCGTCCACGATGATGCCCAGGGCCATGATGAGGGCGAACAGCGAGATCATGTTGATGCTGCCGCCGGCCAGATACATCACCGCCAGGGTGGCCATGAAGGAGACCGGGATGCCCACCGCCACCCACAGCGCCACCCGCCCGTTGAGGAACAGGAACAG
>JALVTT010000164.1 GCA_027024025.1 Sedimenticola sp. | reverse complement strand
GGGTGGTTCGACATCCTGACCAAGGTGACCTTTTCACCGTCCAGGCCGATGCCAATGGCTTCGTCGTACTGGCCAAACGTTGGGTTGTGGAGCGCACGCATGCCTGGAACGAGCGTGCGCGGCGACTGGTTATGCACCATGATCGCCTGTCGTGCGTTGCAGAAGCTTGGGTTTGGCTTACTGAAGCGCGGATGCTACTACGGCGACTTGCTACGTAAGTTTTTGTAAACACCCTCTTAGGAAGATCTGAAAAATTCGAATCTTCCTCCGGCACAAGGATGTGCCGGCAAAATCGATCGCTGTAAGCGATTGATTCTGGAATAAGCCGCAAACCGCGTTTGCGGCGGGGCGTGCCCTGATAAAGCCAGGGATGGCTTTTATCAGATGGAATGGGCACCGCCCACCCTCAACCGGCATCTAGGTGCCATAGTTGAGACTTGTTGATTCAACTAACGAGGAGGGCGATGTCCATGAAGAAGGTTAGCGTGATCGGTATCGATTTGGCAAAGAACGTTTTTCAGGTACATGGGGTGGATGAGGCCGGCAAGCTGGTACTGCGCAAGCAGCTCAAACGGGGCCAGATGAAACGGTTTTTTGCCCAGCTTCCTCCCCGCCTGATCGGCATGGAAGCGTGCGGCAGCGCCCATTACTGGGCCCGCACCCTGGAGGGTTATGGCCATGAGGTTCGTTTGATGGCCCCGTCGTTCGTCAAGCCCTATGTGAAGTCGAACAAGAACGACCGGAACGACGCCGAGGCGATCTGCGAGGCGGTGACGCGCCCCAACATGCGGTTTGTGGCCATCAAGACACCCAAACAGCAGGCAGTTTTCCATCTGCATCATGGGCGGCGCCAGCTGGTGAAGCAGCGAGTGGCCATAAGCAACCACCTGAGGGGCGTGTTGTTGGAGTTTGGCATTGCCCTGCCACCGGGTGACCGGGCACTCAGGAGCAAACTGGGAGAAATCCTGGAGGACGGTGAAAATGGGTTGCCGATGCTGGTTCGGCAACTGCTTGCACAGTTGTGGGAGGTCTTCAGGCAGCTGGAAGGCCAGATCGACGCGCTCACCCGGGCACTGGCGCAATGGCACCGGGAGAATGAAGTGAGCCAGCGTCTGGCCCGGATTCCTGGTATTGGCCTGCAGACGGCGACCGCGCTGGCTGCCCTGTTGGGAGAACGTGGGGCGGATTTCCGCAACGGACGGCAGCTGGCAGCCTATCTGGGACTGGTACCCCGGCAGGCCAGCTCCGGGGGCAAGGAACGGTTTCTGGGGATCAGCAAGCGCGGGGATGCCTACTTGAGGAGCCTGCTGATCCATGGTGCCCGAGCGGTGATCCGCCATGTCCGGCGACGCCTGGCGGCCGGGCAGCCTGGCGGGAATCCCTGGGTAGAGCAGCTGCTCGAACGCTGTCATCCCAATGAGGCCGCCGTGGCATTGGCCAACAAGCTGGCCCGGACGGCCTGGGCGGTCGTGGCGCACCAGCGTGCCTGGCAGGCCGACTGGAAGGGGGCTGCGGCATGATCAGGCGCAGAGCTTGGAGATCAGCCCCATGAGCAGCGATCGATTATTGGCACACAAAGGGGCCACGTCTGGGCAAGGCCACAAGCGACCTCGCCCAGACGTGGCGACAGATAACCGTTTTCCAGAGAGGAGCCCTCTCGACGATTGCACAGTGAGTGAATGGCGGAACAGGTCGAACCACCCGGGGAAGCTCTTGAGGCAATGACCTCGTTTATCAGATAGGGCCCCGTCGGCGAATACCATTGAGGCCAGAACCGACCAGGTTCGTGAACAGGCCGGATGTAAGACTGCAATCGACCCTTTCTCGCCGATCATCCACTTGCAAAGCCGGGCGGTGTCCATGTAAGGGCTTCCTTAAGCAAGGCCATACACAATAATGAAAGCGTTCCCCCCCCCACCAGAATCGCTCCACAAAGCACGGAACTCTCAAGTGCTAGGGCCAGCTTCTTCGGGGGTTCTGGCGGTCACCGACAGGGCGTGCAGGGCGCCGCTGTTGATCTCGTCGCGGAACAGGGCCATCACCGGGCGCTGGCGCTGAATGGGGTTCTGTCCCTCGAAGGCCTGGCTGATGATGGTGACCGAAAAGCTGCAGTCGGCGCCATCGGTCTGCACCTCGGCGTCGGGGTAGGCCTTCCTGATACGGTCTATGATCTCCCGGGCATCCATCGACAGACTCCTGTGAAACAAGTTGAGGCCCGCGCGGGCAGGCCTCTGGATGGGATCTCGAAAAATCGCCATCCTGGCGATTTTTCTCCATGCGGACCGAAAACGCGGTTTCCGCTCAGCTCCATTTTCGATCACTTGCGTAATGGAAAATGACGGGACATCCCTGCCCCGCACGGGTACCTCGAATTTTCGAGGTACCCTGGATATGGTACCGAGGGTCGGACTCGAACCGACAAGCCCGTGAGGGCGGGGGATTTTGAATCCCCTGTGTCTACCAATTCCACCACCCCGGCTGGGAAACACGGAAAACCTGTTTCCGCATCTGATTTCGAGGCGGGCAAGTATACCGCCACCGGCCCGCTGATTGCACATCGGTAACGATGACACTGGAACGATGACGGGCGGCCCCGGGGGGGAAGTTTCCGGTGGGCACTGTGCTACCATCGCGCGCCCATGAAACTGTCTGATTTCGACTATGACCTGCCCGAGGCGCTGATCGCCCAGGCGCCGCCCCGGGAGCGCACCGCCAGCCGCCTGCTGCACCTGCGGGACGGCGTGCCGGTGGACCGGCGGTTCCAGGATCTGCCCTCGCTGCTGCGCGCCGGCGACCTGCTGGTGTTCAACAACACCCGGGTCATGCCGGCGCGCCTGTTCGGGCGCAAGGCGACCGGGGGGCGGGTCGAGATCCTCATCGAGCGCGTGCTGGGGCCGCGGCGGGTGCTGGCCCATGTGCGGGCCAGCAAGTCGCCCAAACCGGGTTCGCTGATCCAGGTGGCGGACCGGGTGTTCGAGGTCGCCGGGCGCGAGGAGGCGCTGTTCGAGTTGATCCTGGAAGGGGAGGGCGATGTCCACGCCCTGATGGCGGCGCACGGGCACATGCCCCTGCCGCCCTACATCCAGCGCGAGGACCAGGACTTCGACCAGACGCGTTACCAGACCGTGTACGCGCGCGAACCCGGAGCCGTGGCCGCGCCGACTGCGGGCCTGCACTTTGACCACGCCCTGCTCGACGCTCTGCGGCGGCAGGGCGTGGAGACCGCCGAGGTCACCCTGCACGTGGGAGCCGGCACCTTTCAGCCGGTGCGTGTGGAAAACCTGGACGCGCACCGGATGCACAGCGAATGGCTGGAGGTGAACGAACAGGTCTGTGAGCAGGTGGAACAGACCCGGGCCCGGGGCGGCCGGGTGGTGGCCGTGGGCACCACCAGCGTGCGCTGCCTGGAGACGGCCGCCGCCGGGGGGCGCCTGGAGCCCTATCGCGGGGAGACCCGGCTGTTCATCCGCCCCGGCTACCGCTTCCGGGTGGTGGACCGGCTGCTGACCAATTTTCACCTGCCGAAATCGACCCTGCTGATGCTGGTGGCCGCCTTTTCCGGTTACGAGGCGGTGATGGCCGCCTATCGCCACGCGGTGGCCCGGCATTACCGCTTTTTCAGCTATGGTGACGCCATGTTCCTGGAGCCCGGCGGGACGCGGGCGGAGCGTGAATAAAAAAAGGCGCGGCAGGGGGTGCCGCGCCAAGTTCCACCAAAGGAGGATGGAGGAGATGTGCTGGAAGATCAGCACATCGTTATTCTCTAATATTCTTGAAAATATGTCAACATCCACCAATAAAAAAGGCTTATAGCTTGAAGTTTCAGTTGATAAAGACCGACGGCCAGGCTCGGCGCGGCCGGCTCAGCTTCACCCGTGGCGAGGTCGAGACGCCGGCCTTCATGCCGGTCGGCACCTATGGCACGGTCAAGGCCATGACCCCCGAGGAGCTGGTGGACATGGGGGCCCAGATCATCCTCGGCAACACCTTCCACCTGTGGCTGCGCCCGGGCGTGGAGGTCGTGCAGACGCACGGCGATCTGCACGACTTCATCCACTGGGAGCGGCCGATCCTGACCGATTCGGGTGGCTTTCAGGTGTTTTCCCTGGGCGAGATGCGCAAGATCACCGAGGAGGGCGTGCATTTCCGTTCGCCGGTGGACGGCGCCCGGGTGTTCATGGGCCCGGAGGAGTCGATGCGCATCCAGCGGGCCCTGGGCTCGGACATCGTGATGATCTTCGACGAATGCACCCCCTATCCGGCCTCTGAACGCGAGGCGCGCGAGTCCATGCAGCTTTCGCTGCGCTGGGCCGCGCGCAGCAAGGCCGCGCATGCCGGCAATCCCAACGCCCTGTTCGGCATCGTGCAGGGCGGCATGTATCCCGCGCTGCACGATGCCGAAC
>JALVTT010000163.1 GCA_027024025.1 Sedimenticola sp. | reverse complement strand
GCCCGGCGCCGCTGCCGCCCCATCCGGTGACCGCGCGGCGGCGCATGCTGCTGCTCCAGGGCTGTGTGCAGCCGGTCCTGGCGCCGCAGATCGATCAGGCCCTGCAGCGCATCCTAGCCCGCCTGGACATCGAACTGCTGACCGCCCCCGGGGCCGGCTGTTGTGGCGCCCTGCCCCAGCACCTGGACCAGCCGGCACGCGCGCGCGAGATGGCGCGGCGCAATATCGACGCCTGGTGGCCGCTCATCGAGGCCGGGGCCGAGGCACTGCTGATCAGCGCCAGCGGCTGCCACGCCCAGGTCCGTGACTATCCGCTCATCCTGGCCGAGGACCCCGACTACCGGGAACGGGCGCAGGTCATCGCGGGCCGGGCGCGCGATCCGCTGCAGATCCTGGCCGAGGCCGAGCCGGCGCGCCTGCCGGTGCGCGCGGACTCCCGGCGGGTGGCGGTACACACGCCCTGCAGCCTGCAACACGGCCTGCGCCTGAACGGCGCCCTGGAGGCGCTACTGCAAAGACTGGGCTTCGAGCTGGCCCGGGTCGGCGAGGGTCACCTCTGCTGCGGCTCGGCCGGCACCTACTCACTGACCCAGCCGGCGATCGCCGGCCGCCTGCGCCGGCGCAAGCTGACCGCCCTGACCCAGGACGAGCCCGACCTGATCGTGACCGCCAATATCGGCTGCCTGACGCATCTCCAGGACCCGGACGGGCCGCCGGTGATGCACTGGCTCAATCTGCTGGAGCGTTCGCTTGCCTGATCCATTCGTGCCAGCGCCCGAACAGGGCCGGATCCGCCGCGGCCATGGCGATGCGCGGCCGCAGTGACAACTGCTCCGGACGCGCGCCCTCATAGTCCAGATACAGGCCGCCGGCGCCGCCCGCCTCGCTGAAGATCAGGCTGCCCGCCGCATAGTCCCACAGCTTCTGTCCGCCATGCAGGTAGAGATGCAGACGCCCCGCCGCCAGCCAGCACCAGTCCAGCACCACCGAACCGAAACTGCGCTGTGAGCGATACGGCGCGCGTCCGGCCAGGGCCCCGGCCAGACCCGGCGGCAGGCGCTTGAAATCGACCATGGCCATGCTGCGCGCCAGGCTGTCCGGGGCGGTCGGCACCCGCAGCGGCCGGGCATTGAGCCAGGCCCCCTGGCCGCGGATCGCGGCGAAGGATTCCCCGCGCAGGGGATCGAACACCACCCCCGCGCGCAGGCCCTGCGCGTCGCACAAGGCCAGGGACACGCCGAAGAACGGGATCCCGGCCAGGAAGTTGGAGGTGCCGTCCAGCGGGTCCAGGATCCACATGCCCGGCCCGCTGTCGCCGAGCAGATCGGCCTGCTCGGCCTCGCTCATCTCCTCGCCCAGGAGGCAGGTGTCGGGCCAGTGACGGCGCAGCTCGGCCTCGATCACCGCCTGCATGCGCAGATCGGCCTCGGTGACCAAGCTGCCGTCCGCCTTGGTGTGCGCGACCACATGCTGAAAACGCGGCATCAGCTCGGTGGCCGCCGCCGAGGCCAGGATGGCCTGCAGGGTCTGCAACTCGGATTGATCGATCTCCATGCGCCGATGGTACCCGCATCCGGGCAGCGGGAAAATCCGCATTGCCGGGTTCACAAAATTGACCTAGGCTGTGACAATAATCACAACGGAAGTCAATCGATGAACAAGGACCAGGATCTTCGCACGCAGCATCCGCGCAGTGTGATCTGGTTTACCCTGCTGGGCCTGTTGCTCTGTAACGCGCTTGCCGGCGCGGCGGACGGCACGCCCCAGCGCGATCTCTTTCTGCAGGCCGAACAGGCCCTGAAGGACGGCAGGCCCATGCCGCTGGAGCGGCTGCGCCGGCGCCTGCGCGGCTACCCGCTGCTCCCCTACCTGGAACTGGCGTATCTGCAGAAGAAACTGCCACACGCGCACAATGCCGAGGTGCGGCGCTTCCTGCATCGCCACCACGGCGAGCCCGTGGCAGACATCCTGCGCCGCCAGTGGCTGGACGAACTGGCCCGCCAGCAGCGCTGGAAGAGCTACCTGGCCTTCTACACCCCGCAATCGAACATCCGCCGTCGCTGCCACCACCTGCGGGCCCTGATCGAGACCGGACAGCGCAAAAAGGCCTGGCCCGGGGTGAAAAAGATCTGGCTGCACGGCCGCTCCCGGCCCAAGGCCTGCGACCCCGTCTTCAAGGCCTGGACCGCCGCCGGCAAGCGCACCCCGGCGCTCGTCTGGCAACGCATCGGCCTGGCCATGGAGGCCGGCCAGTGGCGCCTGGCGCGCTACCTGGGGCGCCGCCTGCCGGCATCCGAACAGACCTGGGTGAAGCGCTGGATCTCGCTGTACCGCGACCCGCGCTCGCTGATGAAGCAGCTCGCCGCGATGCGCCGCAACCATCCCTATCGCGAGGCCATGATCGCCCATACCATCCGCCGCCTGGCCCGCCTCGACGGGCTCGAGGCGCTCGACGCCTGGCAAAGACTGCAGACCCGCTACCCCTTCACCCGGGCGCAGCGGCGCAAGACGGTGCGGCGCATCGCCATGGCCCTGGAACGCGATGAAAGCCCGCGCGCCTATGCCTTCATCAACCAGCTGCGGGTAGGGCCCGAAGACCGGCGCCTGCGCGAGGTGCAGTTCAATGCCGCACTGCTGCGCCTGGACTGGGCGCGCCTCGCGCAACGCCTGCGCGACTGGCCCGAGAAGGAAAGGCACAGCGAACGCTGGCGCTACTGGTATGCGCGCGCCCTGCAGCAGACCGGCCAGGGGCAGCAGGCCCGCGCCCTGTTCCGCAAACTGGCGCAGAGCCGCTCCTATTACGGCTTCCTGGCCGCCGACCGGGTCGGACTGCCCTACCACCTGGTCCACCACGACACCCCCAGGGACGGGCTGGCCGAGCTGCGCCTGAAGCGCCTGCCCGGCATCCGCCGCGCCCTGGAGCTGCACGCCCTGGCGCGCAACGAACTGGCGCGGCGCGAGTGGCACTACGCCACGCGCCGGCTGGACAAACCTGACCTGCGCGCCGCCGCGCTGATCGCGGAGGCCGCGCACTGGCACGACCAGGCCATCTTCACCCTGGCGCGCACCGGCTACTGGGACGACCTCAAGCTGCGCTTCCCCCTGGCGTTCCGCGACCTGATCACCGGTACCGCGCGCCGCAACGCGCTGGACGCCGCCTGGGTGTACGCCATCATCCGCCAGGAGAGCGCCTTCATGGACGACGCCCGCTCCGGCGCGGGCGCCATGGGCCTGATGCAGCTCATGCCGGGAACCGCGCGCCACGTGGCCCGCAGCCTGCCCGGCCAGCCCGCGCCGCACCGGCGCGACCTGCTGCAGCCCGAGATCAACATCGCCCTGGGCAGTACCTATCTGGGGCAGCTCAAGCAGCGCCTGGAGGACAACCCGGTACTGGCCACCGCCGCCTACAACGCCGGCCCGCACCGGGTGGACCGCTGGCTGCCGCAACGCGACCTGGATGCCGATGTGTGGGTCGAGCTGGTGCCCTTCCGCGAGACACGCCGCTATGTGCGTCGGGTGATGAGCTACATGGTCATCTATGACAAGCGCCTGGGGCGCGAGCCGCGGCGCCTGAAGGCCCGCATGAAGCCGGTTAGCGCGGTGGCCGCCGAAGGGCGCGTGGCCGGGGCCTGACCCGCCGCCCCTATTCGCGCACGAGCAGCTCGCGCGCCCGTTGCCGCTGCTCGGGTTGCATGCGCTGCACCAGATGGGGGATGTATTCTTCAGCCCGCTTATTGCCGGCGGCCTGGGCCAGGGTCAGCCACACCAGGGCCAGGACATCGTCCCGCGCCACATGTTTTCCCTCCATCAGCAGCTTGCCCAGGGCGAACTGGGCCGAGGCCACCCCCCGGTCGGCGGCCAGCTGGTAGTAATGCAGGGCGCGCGCCATGTCGCGCTCGCAGCCATGCTGACCGAAACGGTACATGGTGGCGGCCACATAGGCGGCCTTGCCCGAGCCCTTGTCCGCGGCCAGCAGGTAGAGTTCGCGCGCGCGCTGCTCGTCCATGTCCACCCCGGTGCCGGTGGCGTACAGCCAGGCCAGATTGAGCAGGGCGTCCTCATGCCCCTGGCGCGCGGCCTGGGTGAACCAGTGCTCGGCCTGGCGGTGGTCCAGGGGCACGCCCTCGCCGTTGCCGTAGAGCATGCCCAGGCGGTACTGGGCCTCGGCATCGCCGGCCTCGGCGGATTGTTGCAGGGATGCCAGGGCCTCGGCCTGGCGTGGCGTCAGCTCGCTGCCGCCTTCAGGCTTGTCGCTCATCGATCGACGCCCCAATGATATAGGTAACAGCTTGACCAAAAACAACCATCCTGAATCCGTGACTTCGCCGACCACCTGAGACTCGTTCACCCGATGGTGATCACGTAAAATGGCGATTCCAGCGGTTTTCATGACTTCACCCATGGGGTGAACTTCCGATGACCTTCATCC
>JALVTT010000162.1 GCA_027024025.1 Sedimenticola sp. | reverse complement strand
GTGGACTACACCGAGGGCCTGCAGGGCGCCCAGTTCGTGATCCGCAACCCCAACGCGACCACCACCTGCGGCTGCGGTTCCTCCTTCTCCGTCTGAGCGCGCCGCCGCGGCGTACAAAGACCCCGGCGGCCCCGGCCCCGGCCCCGGGGTCTTTCTGTCTGTGCCGACCGCCGGTTCCGGCGCGGCTCATGCCTCCCTGATTTCGGCCTCCTTCGAGGCCGGGCGGCCCGCGCCACACCAGTCAAAGGCCGATACCGGGCTGGGCCGGCCGAGCAGGAAGCCCTGACCCAGATCACAGCCCATGGCGCGCAGGGCCTCGGCCTGTTCTGGGGTCTCGATGCCCTCGGCGACGACCTCGATGCCGATACTGTGGGCCATCATGATCAGGCCACGCACCACATCGTGGCTTCGCGGGTTGTCGGCGATGCCGAGCACGAACTGGCGATCCAGCTTGAGGATGTCGATGGGCAGGGATACCAGGTAGCTCAGCGAGGAATAGCCGGTGCCGAAGTCGTCCAGGGCGATGCTCACGCCCAGTTTGCGCAGCGCCTGCAGGATCTCGGTGGCACGGGCGATGTTGTCGAGGATGCTTGACTCGGTAACCTCCAGCTCCAGCCGGTGCGGCTCGATGCCGCTGTGGGCCAGGGTGTCCTCCACCAGCTTGAGCAGCCGTTCCGGCTGGCCGAAATGTCTGCCCGAGATGTTGACCGCCACCCGCGGCGGCCCGCCGGCAATCCCGGGCGCGAACCAGTCGGCCACGACCTGTGGCAGCAGCCATTCGGTGATGGGGACGATCAGTCCGCTTTCCTCGGCCAGCGGGATGAAGTCGCCGGGCGGCACCAGTTGCCCGTCGCGCCGCCAGCGGATCAGGGCCTCGGCTCCGGCCAGCCCGCCGTTCTCCAGGCGGAACTGGGGTTGGTAGCAGAGCACCAGTTCGCTGCGTGTGGTCGCCTGACGCAGGTCACTTTCCAGCCGCAGGCGCTGCACCGACTGCACCTTGTGCTGTTCCGAATAGAAGGAGTAATCCGTCTCATCCGCATGGCTGACGACCTGGTGCAGGGCCGCGTCGGCACAGGCCATCAGGCCCTGTGCGTCCTGCGCGTCGTCGGGATAGATGGCGATGCCGATCTGGGCCCTGCAGTTCACATTGACGCCTTCGATCTGGAAGGGACGCGACATCACTTCGGCGATGCGCCGGGCGATCTGCTCGGCGACATAGGCATCGGGTATCTGCGGCATCAGGATGGAGAACTCGTCGCCGCCGACGCGGGCGAGCTTGTCGTTGGCCCGGACCACGCGCTGCAGGCGCTCGACCGTGTCGTGCAGGATCTGGTCACCGGCGCTGTAGCCGAAGGATTTGTTGACCTGGCGAAAGCCCTGGATATCGATGAACAGCATCGCCAGCCTTTGTCCGTCGCGCCGGTGCTGGTGGATCGCGTCGTACAGGCACTCCTCGTAGCGGTGCCGGTTGGGCAGCTTGGTGAGGACATCGAAATAGGCCAGCTGGCGCATCTCTTTTTCCGCCTGCTTGAACTGGGTGATGTCGTGAAAGACACCGACGAAGCTGCTGATCTCGCCGCTGTTGTCGCGGATCGCGGAGATGTCCTGCAGGACCGGGAACAGGGTGCCATCCTTGCGCCGGTTGTACAGCTCGCCGCGCCAGTGGCCCGTCTCCAGCAGTTGCGTCCACATGTCGGCGTAGAACTCGGCGGGGTGGTGTTCGGAACGCAGGATGCGCGGGTTTTTGCCGATCACCTCCTCGGCCGGGTAGCCGGTGATCTCGGTGAAGGCCGGATTGACGCTGAGGATATTGGCCTGGCTGTCGGTGATCACCACGGCGTCATTGGTGGCCTCGATGGCGTGGACCGCGATCCGGCTGGACTCGACCGCGCGCACCCGCTCGATCACCCCGGCCAGACTGTCGGCCACTGCCTCCAGGAAGGCGCGCTCGGCAGGCTTTTCGACGTGCCCCTCCTCCAGATACAGGACCAGCACGCCCAGCAGCTTGTCGCCGTTGCGGATCGGCACATTGTAATGGCCGTGCCCACGCATGCCGTCGAAGTGGATGTCGTGGCGATGGTCCACGTGGTCGGCGAACAACAGTTGCATCTCGGCCGCGGCGCGGCCGCAGAGGCAGTGACCGTATTCGACCCGGGCGCAGCGGCCGAGCAGTTCCTGATGCAGGTTCCAGGGCGCGACCAGCCGCAGGCGGCGCTGCTCTGGTTCGGCGAGGAAGATCGCACCTTCGTTCCGGATCTTCAGCCAGGGAACCGAACAGATGATGCCCACCGCCTCCTTGAGCAGGTCCTCCAGGGGGGCGTCGGTGATGCCCAGCGCGGCCAGCCGTTGCAGGGCCTCCAGCGAGCTTTTTTCTTCCGCCAGATGGATGTTGCTGTGGCTGAGCTGCTTGATCAGCGTGGCGTTGGCCTGGCTGAGGTGCAGGCTCTGGCAGAGAAAGCGCCGGTGCCGCTCGCCGAAGCGCCACAGCACCAGGCCGAACAGCGGCACCAGCAGGGTGAACCAGGTCCAGTGCCGACCCGGCTGCTGCCACAGCCAATAGCCGACCGGCACCAGGGCGGTGCTCAGAAACACCGGGTAGGCCCCGGCTATCGTGGCGTAGCTGGTCAGGCCGCCGGCCACCAGCCCCATCACCACCAGCACCACGATCACCTGAATGGGGGGCGTCTCCATCCCGAAATTGAGCAGGGCCAGTGCGCCCCAGGTCAGTCCGGTGGCGGCGGCGAGCAGCACATAGGCCCGCTGCCAGCGGGGCGTCTGCTCCGGTGGAGGCAGACGGTTCAGATAGCGCTGTACCATCACCACACGCAGCAACAGCACCGCGCCCACCAGGGTCACCCAGATCAGCATCCAGGCATGCGGGACGCTGTGCCAGAGCGCCACGCTGGTCATCAGCACGACCAGCAGGACCATGGCCACGGGCAGGCCCATGGCCTCGAAGGTCATGCGCAGCAGCGCCGTTTCCAGTTCGAGCTGATCGTCCTGGTCCGTCTTGCGACCAGGGGCACAGGCCTCCGCGTATTGTTCTGCTTTGTTCACCATTTCCCGATTCCTGCGCATGCCATATGGATTTCAGCACGGAAGCCGCTGTGCGGGAGGGCATGGCGCTGGCGGCCAGCAACGACGTTTGTTGGCCGTCGCGCCTGGTTTCCGAGCGGCAGTGGCGGATTTGGGATTCTTGTTCATTCTTGTCGGCCTCAAAAAGCAGATTGGTATCAGCAAGGCTTGTCGGCTGAATTGGCAAGGACTTTAGGGAAAACCCGAGCAGGGGTTGTCGGGGACGGTATCAGATGCCGCCGTCGCTGGGATGGATGGCGCCCAGCACCCGGGGGCCACGCGCGCCGGTGACATCGGGCAGGTTGCCCGGCCGCCCCAGCAGGGTCTGGCGCGCCAGCCAGGCGAAGGCCGCCGCCTCCACCCAGTCCGGGTCCATGCCGGCCGTCGCGGTGCTTTCCACCGGGCAGTCCAGCGCCTCGGAAAGCGCTGTCATGAGCTCCGGGTTGTGTACCCCTCCACCACACACCAGAACCCGTTGCGTCCGCAATGACAGGCGCCGGATGGCCTCGGCGATGCTGCGCGCGGACAAGGCCAGCAGGGTGGCTTGTACGTCCTCCGGCGCGACGCCGGGGTGCGCGGCGAGTCGCTCCTGAAGCCAGGCGGGTGAGAAATAGTCGGTGCCGGTGCTCTTGGGCGCCGGAGCGGCGAAGTAGGGATCGGACAGCAGGGTCTGGAGCAGCTCCGGATGGATCCGCCCGGCGGCGGCGAAGCGGCCGTCGCTGTCGTAGGCCTCGCCGTGGCTGGCCAGCATCCAGGCGTCCATCAGGCAGTTGCCCGGGCCGGTGTCGAAGCCGGTGACCGGGGCCGCCGGATCGGCCGGCAGCACGCTGATATTGGCGATGCCGCCGATGTTCAGGATGACCCGGTTTTCCCCGGGATGGCGCAGGGTGGCGGCATGAAAGGCCGGCACCAGGGGCGCGCCCTGGCCCCCGGCGGCGATATCGCGGCGGCGGAAGTCGGCCACCGTGGTGATGCCGGTGCGCTCGGCGATGATCGCGGGATTGCCGATCTGCAGGCTGTGGCCGGGCCGGTCCCCGGGCGCGTGTGCCAGGGTCTGACCGTGACTGCCGATGGCCCGGATGCGGCCGGGATACGCGCCGGCCAGCACCGCGGCGGCCTCGGCGAAGACCTCGCCCGCCAGGCTGTCCAGGCGGGCGAGTCCGGCCGTGCTCATGGGCTCGCCGGCGGCGGCGCGCCGCAGCTGTGCGCGCAGCGACTCGGGCCAGGGATGCTGGTGGGTCTGCAAGATCCGGGGGGCGGGATCGAGGCGGACCAGCACGGCGTCGATGCCGTCCATGCTGGTGCCGGACATCAGCCCGATATAGGCCTCCGCGCCGCTGGTCACGGCCTCAGTGCGAGTCGTTGCGTGCCATCATGGTGGCGGCGCGGAGGCCTATAT
>JALVTT010000161.1 GCA_027024025.1 Sedimenticola sp. | reverse complement strand
CCTTCCAGCTGGGCCTGCTGGCCCAGGTTCCTGCGCAGCGAGGCCGCGGCGGTGTCTTCCAGTTGGTTGGGGTCCAGGGGGTCCATGGGGTGTCCTCAGTAACGGCTGCTGAAGGCGGCCTCGAGCTGGTCTTCCCAGTCGTTGGGGGTGTCGGGGAAGGGCGGTTTGACGTCGAAGCGCAGGAACATCTCGCCGCGCGCGGCGAATTCCCTGATGATGGCCTTGAGGTCGTCGAACGACTCCAGGTCCTGGTTGGCGATCATCACCTGGCTCAGGTAAAGCATGGCTTGCCCTCGTTATCGCGTGACTGGGTCATGGTAGCGCGCCCGGAACATCACGCGTTTCAGTGCCGGGTCGGGCGCGTCGGTGAAACCGCTGCGGGTGTGCAGGACGTTGTTGCTCAGGACACCTTCGCCCGCCGCCAGCTTGAGCTGCAGGATGAAGGGGTCGTCCCCGTTCAGCAGTTCCAGCAGCGCCGCGGCGGCCTCGCGCGTGAGTGGATCGTCCTTCCAGATCACGTTGCGCTGGCGCGCCGAGTAGCGCATGTGCAGGCGGGTGCCGTCGGGCGAGACGCTGAATACCGGGCCCACCGTGGCCGGACGGATCTCCACCCCGCCTTCGATGTTGGGAGGAATGGTAAAGGCATCGGGGGCCATCAATGCCCTGATCCACCCGGGGTTTTGGTCACGCAGGCGGATGTAGGCGATGTGGTGGTCCATCAGCTGGTTGACCCCGCCCTCATGGGCCGGCTGGTGGCAGTACAGCATCATGCCGTGGATCTGGTGCGCCATGTCGTTGTAGTAGCCGTCGGTGTGCCAGCCGATGGGCCGGTTGGTGTAGGGGATGTAGTGGTTGTCGGTGCCGGTGTCCTTGACCGTGATCTCGGTCAGGCCGCTGTCCTTGGCGCACAGATTGGCGTCGATGTGGCTCAGGCCGAAATGGGCGCCCAGTCCCTTCAGCGCCGGCTGCGGATCCGCTGGCGGCGGGGTGAATCGGAACAGGGCGAAGTTGTAGCGGGCGCAGTCGCGCGCCAGGCGTTCGCGTTGCGAGGGGTCGGGGGCCTCGGGGTCTTCGATCTCGATGAAGGCCGGTTGCGGCGGGTCGGCGAGCTTGCGCCGGCGCCAGGCCTGGTAATCGGCATCGGCGTCGGGATCGAAGGGACGGAGCGGTTCTGCCATGGGCCTTGTCCTGTATCAAGTTCCGCAATAATTCATATTGACGGCGTGTGGGATTTGCGCCTAGTATGCGCCCGGAAATTCGCTGTATTTCTATAAGCTGATATTCTAAAAATCAAGTTTTTCATGATTTTTCATCGGCTTATTCAGGGTTGGTCCGCGACCGGCCAACCGGATATATCCCCTTGGGGATAGTCGGGAGGGCGGTTCCTCTCCCCTTGGTGGAGTTATGCGGGCCTGTCGCCTCGACTATATTAGCGGCCATTGATGGGAACCCCGGTTCCTGTCGCGGTAGTGTTTAATTCAAGGTTTTTGCACGGTCGAATCGCTCGGCTGCGCGAATTTGGATTCAAGTTCAAACCGATTAGTCAGGAGAGATAGCGAAATGGCAATCGACAAGTACCCCACACCCATGCTGGACCAACTCGAGCAGGGTCCGTGGCCGAGCTTCATCAGCGGTATCAAGCGTCTGCGTGACGAGCACCCGGATCAGCGCATCAACGAGATGACCGCTTCCCTGCTGGGTCAGCTGGAACACTCTTACGAGACCCGCAAGGGTTACTGGAAGGGTGGTACCGTGTCCGTGTACGGCTATGGTGGCGGCATCATTCCGCGTTTCTCCGAAGTCGGTCACGCCTTCCCGGAGTCCAAGGAATTCCACACCCTGCGCGTGCAGCCGCCGGCAGGCAACCACTACACCACCGCCATGCTGCGCCAGCTGGCCGATTCCTGGGAGAAGTACGGCTCCGGCCTGGTGACCTTCCACGGTCAGACCGGCAACATCATGTTCATCGGTACCGACACCGAGAACGTGCAGCACTTCTTCGACGAGATCAACGAATACGGCTGGGACCTCGGCGGCGCTGGTCCCTGCGTGCGTACCGCCATGTCCTGCGTGGGCGCGGCCCGTTGCGAGATGTCCTGCACCAACGAGCAGAAGGCGCACCGCCTGCTGGTGAACAACTTCACCGACGACGTGCACCGTCCGGCACTGCCCTACAAGTTCAAGTTCAAGGTCTCCGGTTGTCCGAACGACTGCCAGAACGCCATCGAGCGCGCCGACATGGCCATCATCGGCACCTGGCGCGACGACATGAAGATCAACCAGGACGAGGTCAAGGCCTACGTCGAGAAGAAGGGTCGTCAGTACATCATCGACAACGTCACCAGCCGTTGCCCGACCAACGCCATCGCCCTGAACGACGATGACACCATCACCGTCAACAACAAGGACTGCGTGCGCTGCATGCACTGCCTGAACGTGATGCCCAAGGCCCTGGGCGTGGGTGACGACAAGGGTGTGACCATCCTCATCGGTGGCAAGCGTACCCTGAAGATCGGTGACCTGATGGGTACCGTGGTCGTTCCGTTCAAGAAGCTGGAAACCGAGGAAGACTGGGAGTCCCTGGTCGAGCTGGCCGAAGAGATCATCGACTTCTGGGCCGAGAACGCCCTGGAGCACGAGCGCTGCGGCGAGATGATCGAGCGTATCGGCCTGGTCAACTTCCTCGAAGGCATCGACATCGACGTCGATCCGAACATGGTCAACGAGCCGCGTCAGTGTTCCTACGTCCGCATGGACGGCTGGGACGAAGAAGCTGTCAAGTGGTTCGAGCGTCAGGCCGAGGCTTCTTAAGATCCACAAACCGAATCTGTGTATTCCCAGGTGTGGCCGGCTCCGGCCGGCCATGCCACGGGGAAGACATTTACCTGATTTCTGGAGGTAAAAATGGCTAAAGAAATGCGTGAACCGATCGAGACCGGCTGTCCTGATCCGTTCCAGTACATGCACCCGACCATGCGCCGCAACTTCGGTATGTGGGCATATCACGAGCATCCCCGTCCCGGCGTGCTGCTGCACGTGGCCAAGAACGGCGACAAGCTGTGGACCGTCAAGGCCGGTACCCAGCGTATCCTGGACCTGTTCACCCTGCGCACCCTGTGCGACATCGCGGACAACTACTCCGACGGTTACATCCGCTTCACCCTGCGCTCCAACCCCGAGTTCTTCGTCACCGAGGAAGAGCGCGTCGAGCCTCTGATCAAGGCGCTGGAAGACGCCGGCTTCGTGGTCGGCGGCACCCAGAACTCCGTGACCACCCTGTCTCACACCCAGGGCTGGCTGCACTGCGACATCCCCGGCACCGACGCCTCCGGCGTGGTCAAGGCCATGATGGACGAGCTGATCGACGAGTTCAAACAGGCCGACATGCCGAACCGCGTGCACATCACCACCTCCTGCTGCCAGATCAACTGCGGCGGCCAGGGTGATATCGCCATCAACGTGCAGCACACCAAGCCGCCGAAGATCAACCACGATCTGGTGGCCAACGTCTGTGAGCGTCCCTCCGTCGTGGCCCGTTGCCCGGTGGCGGCCATCCGTCCGGCCATGGTGAACGGCAAGCCGTCCCTGGAAGTGGACGAGAAGAAATGCATCTGCTGCGGCGCCTGCTTCCCGCCCTGCCCGCCGATGCAGATCAACGACGCCGAGCACACCAAGCTGTCCATCTGGGTCGGCGGCAACCACTCCAACGCCCGTGGCAAGCCCACCTTCCAGAAGCTGGTCGCTTCGGGCATCCCGAACAACCCGCCGCGCTGGCCGGAGGCAACCGCCATCGTCAAGCGCATCCTGAAGGCCTACAAGGAAGGCGCGAAGGACTGGGAGCGGATTAACGAGTGGATCGAGCGTATCGGCTGGCCGCGCTTCTTCGAGGAAGTGGAGCTGCCGTTCACCAAGTACCACATCGACAACTGGCGTGGTTCCCGCAAGAGCCTGAACTCTTCCGCATACATCCGCTTCTGAGCGGCCGGTACAGAGCGAGGTTCACAGTATGAAACTGGCAGTACAGGTAAACGAGGGGCCGTACCAGCACCAGGCGAGCGACTCCGCGTACCACTTCACCAAGGCGGCCCTGGAGAAGGGCCACGAAGTGTTCCGCGTGTTCTTCTACCACGATGGCGTGCTCAACGGCACCCGTCTGACCACGCCGCCCCAGGACGATCGCAACATCGTCAACCGTTGGGTGGAGCTGGCAGAGAAGCATGACCTCGATCTGGTGCTCTGCGTTGCCGCGGCCCAGCGCCGTGGCATCGTGGACGACGGCGAGGCCGAGCGCAACGGCAAGGACGCGACCAACATCGCGCCCAAGTTCCGGATCTCCGGGCTCGGCCAGCTGATCGAGGCCGCGATCCAGTGTGACCGTCTGGTCGTGTTCGGCGACTGAGGGGAGAACAACGATGTCCGATGTAAAGAAGTTCATGTATCTGAATCGTCGCGCTCCCTACGGCACCATCTACGCATGGGAGTCGCTGGAAGTGGTACTGATCGGCGCGGCCTTCGATCAGGAAGTCAGCCTGATGTTCATCGACGACGGGGTTTATCAGTTGGTCAAGGGGAGCGATACCTCCGAGTCCGACATGAAAAACTTCACGCCGACCTATCGCACCCTGGGTGACTATGGCGTGCGTCACATGTATGTCGACAAGGAGTCCCTGGAGGCCCGCGGCCTGACCACCGACGATCTCATCGAGGTCGAGTGGGAGGATTGGGAGACCGAGGAGTCTGTCGACAATATCGTCGAGGCGGTGGACGCCGGCCAGATCGCCGAGCTGCTCGCCGAATCCGACGTGGTGTTCAGTTTCTGAGGTGACGACATGGCTGATCTGTATACCGTAAACAAGTCGCCGTTCGAAAAGAACTCGCTGGCCGACGCCATCAAGTTCTCGACCGACGGCGCGGCCATTCTCCTGATCGAGGATGGCGTGTATGGCGCCACCAAGGGCACGGCTGTCGAGTCCCTGGTCACCGGCGCCAGCGGCAAGAAGTTCTACGCGCTCAAGGCCGACGTCAAGGCGCGTGGCATAGCCGAAGATCGACTGATCGACGGTGTGGAACTGGTGGATTACGCCGGTTTCGTTGACCTGGTCGAGGCTACCGACAAGGTTCAGGCTTGGCTCTGAGCCGGGTCTAGATTTCAACTCTGACTAAACAGGAGATAGCAAAATGCCTATCGAAGTAGATGGCAAGGTTCTGGAAACCGACGAAGAGGGCTACCTGGCCAACATCAACGACTGGGTGCCTGGTGTGGCAGACGTGATGGCCAAAGAAGACGGCCTGGAGCTGACCGATGAGCACTGGGACATCATCAACTTCCTGCGCGAGTACTACGAGGAGTATCAGATCGCTCCCGCCGTGCGCGTGCTGACCAAGGCCGTTGGCAAGAAGCTGGGCAAGGACAAGGGTAACTCCAAGTACCTGTACGGCCTGTTCCCGTACGGCCCGGGCAAGCAGGCCTGCCGCTACGCCGGCCTGCCGAAGCCGACCGGCTGCGTATAAGCCCGTCGACTCGAACTGGGGGGCGCCCTGCGCCCCCCGGACCTTCAACCAGACAAGAGGTTTTCGGAAACATGTCGTTTCTGACGATCGTATTTACAGCACTGTTCTACGCTGCCACCATCCTGCTGGTGGTGGGGCTGGCGCGCCGGATCCGGATGTACTGGAAGACCCCGGCGCCGCTCAAGATTCCCACAACCCCCGCGCCGACCACCACCGGTGGCGTCGTCATGCGCATGTTCCGTGAAGTGGTGTTTTTCGAAAGCCTTTTCAAGTCCACCAAGTGGACCTGGTTGTTCGGCTGGGTGTTCCACATGGCCCTGTTCGCCGTGCTGTTCCGTCACCTGCGTTACTTCCAGGAGCCGGTATGGGCGCCCGTGGTCTGGGTCAGCCCGCTGTTCAAGTACATGGCCTTCGCCATGCTGATCGGCCTGCTGGGCCTGCTCGGACGCCGCATGTTCGTGGACCGGGTGCGCTACATCTCGGCGCCGTCCGACTACCTGATGCTGTTCCTGCTGCTGGGTATCGGCATCAGCGGCGCGATGACCACCTTCGTGGCGCACACCGACGTGGTGGCCGTGAAGTCCTTCTTCCGCCACCTGATGACCTTCAGCTTCGACACCATGCCGAACGTGCCGGCCGATTTCACCATCGTCGTGCACCTGAGCCTGGTCGCCCTGCTGATGATCGTCTTCCCCATTAGCAAGTTGTTGCACGTGCCGGGCGTCTTCTTCAGCCCGACGCGTAACCAGGTCGATAACCCCCGTGAGCAGCGCCACATCGTCGACTGGGCGCGCAAGCTCGAAGAATAATCCGGAGCAAGGTTAGCTGGCATGGCAAAAGCAGAATTTGAAATCCCGGAGCTGAAAGAGTACCCGGAGATTCCGCCGATCCAACCTGGTGCGATGGCCGGGACCAAGCCCTTCACGGCCAAGCCCGAGATGCAGGAGGCCCTGGGCTTCCCCGGCGAGCTGGTCGAGGACTGGCACGACCGCGCCATCGAGGCCATGGGCGACCTGCTGGGCAAGTACCGCTCGCTGCAGGTCTTCCTGGACGCCTGCGTGAAGTGCGGTTCCTGCACCGACAAGTGTCATTACTACATCGGCACCACCGACCCGAAGAACATGCCGGTGGCCCGCCAGGATCTGCTGCGCAAGGTCTATCGCCGTCATTTCACCTTCGCCGGGAAGTATTTCCCCAAGCTGGTGGGCGCCGAGGACCTGACCGAGGAGGTTCTGGAAGACTGGTACAGCTATTTCCACCAGTGCTCGCAGTGCCGCCGCTGCTCGGTGTTCTGCCCCTATGGCATCGATACCGCCGAGATCTCCATGGCCGCGCGCGAGATCATGGACCGCATCGGTCTGGGTCAGAAGTACTGCAACGAGATCATCGGCAAGGTCTTCAAGGTGGGCAACAACCTGGGGCTGCCCGGTCCGGCGCTGGCCGATACCCTGGAAGGCCTGGAAGAGGACGTGCTCGACGAGACCGGCGTGGAGGTCAAATACCCGCTGGACAAGAAGGGCGCCGAGATCCTGCTGGTCACCCCCTCGGCCGACTTCTTCGCCGAGCCGCATGTGGACGGCCTGATCGGCTACGGCAAGGTTTTCCACGAGGCCGGCGCCGACTGGACCCTGAGCTCCAAGGCCTCCGAGGCGGCCAACTTCGGCATGTTCATCGGCTCCTACGAGAACATGCGCAAGATCTCGCTGCGTATCCGCGAGGCGGCCCTGGAACTGGGCGTCAAGCGCATCGTGTTCGGCGAGTGCGGTCACGCCTGGCGGGTGGCCTACAGCTTCCTCAACACCCTGGCCGGCCCCTGGGACTTCCTCGATCCCAACTATCCGGTGCCGCAGCACATCTGCGAGTACACCTACAACATCCTCAAGGAGGATGAGGGCAAGCCGGACGAGGAAAAGACCCTCAAGCTGGACAAGTCGCAGAACGATGACATGGTCGTGACCTTCCACGACTCGTGTAACGTGGCCCGCGCCACGCGCATGGGCGACAAGCCGGGTGGTCAGTTCACCATCCCGCGCGAGGTGATCAAGGCGGCCTGCAACAACTATGTCGAGATGGACCCCGACACCATCCATGAAAAGACCTTCTGCTGCGGTGGTGGTGGCGGTCTGCTGACCGACGACCTGATGGAGGTCCGGGTCAAGGGCGCCATGCCGCGCATGCAGGCCCTGAACAACGCCATCGAAGAGCATGGCGTGACCAACATGGCAGCGATCTGCGCCATCTGTAAGGCGCAGTTCACCAAGATCCTGCCGTACTACGGCATGGGGATGGACATGATCGTCAGCGTGCACCAGCTGATCTCGAACGCGCTCATCCTCACCGGCCAGACGACGGACGAAGACGAAGACGATTCCGCCGGGGACGAGGACGAATAAGCCGCGCCCCCGGGCTGACAAACATTAATCGATCCACATGGATCACCAGGCATACAGGTAAGGAGCTTTTTAAGATGGCTACTCCTAGCGATGAAATGACCGAAAAACTCACTTGGCGTCGATTCGAAGACGGAAACAACAGCTGGGGTTCGTGGACCAACAAGATCTTTGTTGCCGACACCTCCTACAAGTGTCCGACCTATGTTCACAAGACCCCGCCGTGCCAAGGCTCCTGCCCCTCCGGCGAAGACATCCGCGGCTGGCTGGCCGTCGTGCGCGGCCAGGAGCAGCCGGCCGAAGGCATGGAGATGGGCGAGTACGCATTCCGCCGCTCCACCGACGCCAACCCCTTCCCGTCCATGATGGGCCGCGTATGCCCGGCTCCCTGTCAGGACGGCTGTAACCGTAACGAGGTCGAGGACTTCGTCGGCATCAACTCGGTCGAGCAGTGGATCGGTGACAACGCCCTGGAGAACGGCTACAAGTTCGAGGCCGGCGCGCCGACCGGCAAGAAGGTCGCCATCATCGGCGGCGGCCCCGGCGGCATGGCCGCGGCCTACCAGCTGCGCCGCAAGGGTCACGCCGTGACCATCTTCGAGGCCCAGCCGGAGCTTGGCGGCATGATGCGCTACGGCATCCCCAACTACCGGATCCCGCGCGACAAGCTGGCCGGCGAGATCCAGCGCATCCTCGACATGGGTGACATCGAGGTCAAGTGCGGCGTGCGCGTCGGCAAGGACGTGGCCGTCGAGGAACTGGAAAAGAACTACGACGCCGTGCTGTGGGCCATCGGCTGCTGGACCGGTCGCGGCCTGCCCGCCGAGGGCTGGGACGGCACCCCGAACTGCGTGTCCGGCGTCGCCTTCCTCAAGGCCTTCAACGAGGGCCGCATGAAGGTCACCGGCAAGAAGGTGGTCTGCGTGGGTGGTGGTGACACCTCCATCGACGTGGTCTCGGTGGCCCGCCGCCTGGGCAACGCCGAGGGCGCCGGCAACCCCGAAGACGTGATCCTGGACGATTCCATCAGCCACGACGACAGCCTGGCCGAGAAGGCCCAGCCGTCCGACGTGACCCTGACCTCGCTGTTCCCCAAGGACAACATGACCGCTGCCGAGCACGAGGTGCATGACGCCCTGAAGGAAGGCGTGACCATCCTCGACGAGGTGATGCCGATCGCCGTGGTGAAGGACGACAACGGCCGCGCCATCGGCCTCAAGATCGCCAAGTGCACCATGGACGGCGGCCGTCCCAACCCGGTCGAGGGCACCGAGCAGGTGATCGAGGCCGATCTGATCGTGTCCGCCATCGGCCAGGGCGGTGACCTGTCCGGTCTGGAGGACTTCGACAACGGCCGTGGCCTGATCGACTCCGACAGCTTCTACCAGGTGCCCGGCAAGCAGGGGCATTTCGTGGTCGGCGACATCATCCGTCCGCACCTGCTGACCACCGCGATCGGCCAGGCCTCCATCGTGGCCGACACCATCGACGAGTACCTGAAGCAGGAAGAACACCACAAGCGCCCCAAGGTCGACGTGCACCACTTCGACCTGGAGAAGAAGATGGAAGAGGCCGGCCTGGCGCCGGAACACTTCGATCCCAGCCAGGGCGTGCGCGGTACCTCCTCGGCCAATTTCGCGATCCACAACTACGAGGACCGCTCCTTCGCCGAGATCATCCCGGCCGACGAGCTGTTCCTGGGTCACTTCGAGTACACCCCGCGCAACCTGCGCGAGGAAGACGTGCCCAGCGCCGAAGAAGTGCTGCATCACTTCACCGAGCGCACCAAGGGCCTGGAGACCGAGAAGGCCGTGGCAGAGGCCGGTCGCTGCATGAGCTGCGGCCTGTGCTTCGAATGCGACAACTGCGTGATCTTCTGCCCGCAGGACGCCGTCTACCGGGTCAAGAAGGACGAGCACACCACCGGCCGTTACGTGGCCACCGACTATGCCCGTTGCATCGGTTGCCACATCTGCTCGGATGTCTGCCCGACCGGCTACATCAAGATGGGCCTGGGTGAGTGACAGGGTCAGTGGCCGGGCCCGCGGGCCCGGCCGACTGGCAAGCATTACGCCGCTAGCGAAGAACGCAAGACATGGTTAAGACAGTTACCCGCTTATTGCTGATTGCCGCCACCTTGTTCAGCATCGGTGTCTCCGCCGCGCCGCAACGGACCAGTGCCGTCGTGGCCGGCAGCAAGGCCGCCAAGCTGGACGCGTGCGTGGAGCCGACCTCCCTCATGCGCCGCAGGCATTTCGAGCTGATCAAACATCAGCGCGATATCACGGTGCACCAGGGCATCCGCAAGACCAAGTACAGCCTGAGCGGGTGTGTGGACTGCCATGTCGCCAAGGACTCGCATGGCAAGTACATCCCGGTCAACGGCGTGAACCCGGAGACCGGCGAAAAGCAGTTCTGCGCGGGCTGTCACGAGTACGCGGGCGTCGAGCTGCCCTGCTTCAGCTGTCATAGCACCGTGCCGACGGGGAAGTGATCATGAGCGACAAGATCGATCAGAATCGCCGCAATTTCGTCTCCACCGCAGGCAAGGCCGCCGCGGCCACCGTGGTCGCACCCGGCGTCCTGCTGCACACCCTGGCCAGCGCCGAGCCGCGCGCCGAGGCCGTCACCAGCAAGGTCCGCTACGGTCTGCTGATCGACACCACCAAGTGCGCCGACGGTTGCTCCGACTGCGTGAGCGGCTGCGAGAAGGAAAACGGGCTGGATCTCATCAAGAAGCCCGAGGGCGCCGATGACTATGAATGGGAGCGCCAGCGTCCGCGCTGGATCCGCACCGTCAAGGTCAAGGACCGCCTGACCGGCCACGTCAGCCAGCTGCCGATGATGTGTCAGCACTGCGAATATCCGCCCTGCCAGGACGTTTGCCCCACCGGCGCCTCCTTCCGGCGCGCGGACGGCATCGTCATGGTGGACCGCCATCTGTGCATCGGCTGCCGCTACTGCATGATGGCCTGTCCGTACAAGGCCCGTTCCTTCATCCATGAAGAGATCGAGCAAAAACCGACCATCGCGCCGCGCGGCAAGGGCTGCGTGGAGAGCTGCAATCTGTGCGTGCACCGCCG
Source organism: Sedimenticola sp. (assembly GCA_027024025.1). Classification (GTDB taxonomy): domain Bacteria; phylum Pseudomonadota; class Gammaproteobacteria; order Chromatiales; family Chromatiaceae; genus MONJU. Next base: position 8,733 of record JALVTT010000161.1, on the reverse strand, counting down.
CGACAATGGCGGCACCACCACCGCGTGCCAGGACGCGTGCAAGCACGGCGCCATCCTGTTCGGCGATCTCAACGATCCGAACAGCGAGATTGCCCAGGCCATGCGCGAGCACAACAATACCCAGCTTAGAGCTGACCTGAAATTGAACACCGGTGTCCGCTATCGCGGCATCTGAACGAGTTTCGGATACCAGAGCCACTATGAAAAAGATTCACTATCGCGAATGGGGTATCGAGAGTCCGCGCTACTGGGGACTGCTCGCGGTTTTGGCGGCCATCCTGGCTGTTTCCGGCCTGGCGGCGCTCTACATGGAGCACGAGGGCCACTGGGTGACCGGCATGAACAACCAGATCGTGTGGGGCATCCCGCACGTGTTCGCCATCTTCCTGATCGTGTCGGCCTCGGGTGCCCTGAACGTGGCGGCCCTGGGCTCGGTGTTCGGCAAGCACATCTACAAGTCGCTGGGCAGGCTATCGGGCCTGCTGGCCATGGCGCTGCTGGTCGGCGGCCTGCTGGTCCTGGTGCTCGACCTCGGTCAGCCCACGCGCCTGATCGTGGCCATGACCAAGTACAACTTCAAGTCGATCTTCGCCTGGAACATCTACCTCTATGTCGGCTTCCTGGCGATCGTCGCGGTCTATCTCTACACCATGATGGAGCGCAAGGCGCAGGGCTTCTACAAGCCGATGGGGCTGCTGGCCTTCGTCTGGCGTCTGATCCTGACCACCGGTACCGGCTCCATCTTCGGCTTCATCGTCGCCCGCCAGGGCTATGACGTGGCCATCATGGCGCCGATGTTCATCATCATGTCCTTCGCCTACGGCCTGGCGATCTACATCCTGGTGCTGATGTACACCTTCAAGGCGGATGGCCGCGAGCTGGGCGACAAGCTGTTGTTCCGGCTCAAGAATCTGCTCGGCATCTTCGTCGCCGCGGTGTTCTACTTCGTGCTGGCGTATCACCTGACCAAGCTCTATGGCACCAAGAACCACGAGTTCGAGGCCTTCATCCTGCGCGACGGCGGTATCTACACCACGCTGTTCTGGGTCGGCTGGGTGCTGCTGGGCCTGCTGGTGCCCATGGGCATCGTGTTCCACCCGGCGCTGGGCAAGTCGCGCGGAGGCATCATCGCGGCCAGCCTGCTGGTCATCCTCGGCGGCCTGGTTTCCATGTACGTGATCGTGATCGGCGGCCAGGCCTTCCCGCTGCCGATGTTCCCGGACAAGGTCATCATCGAGGCCGGCTTCTTCGACGGCGTGAACGGCGCGCCGCTGCACTACGCGCCCTCGCTGCCCGAGTTCCTGCTGGGCATCGGTGGCATCGCGGTGGCCCTGACCGCCACCTTCATCGCGGTGCGCATGCTCAAGTTCCTGCCGGCCTCGCTGGCCGACGACGTGGTCGATCCGCACCACGGCTGAGCGGCGGCACGGCTATAATCGAAAGGCGGCCCCGGTGGCCGCCTTTTTCGTAGTGGGACGCCATGGCTCATTTCTATATCTCCGCCGCGCACAAATCCTCGGGCAAGACATCGCTCAGCCTGGCGCTGTGCGCTGCCTTCCGTCAGCGCGGACTGGTAGTGCAGCCCTTCAAGAAGGGGCCGGACTACATCGATCCGCTGTGGCTCAGCCAGGCCTCGGGGCGCGCCTGCTACAACCTCGATTTCTACACCATGCAGCGGGACGAGATCGGGCAGCTGTTCGGTGGCGCCATGCAGGGCGCCGATCTCGGCATCATCGAGGGCAACAAGGGCCTGTATGACGGCCTGGACCTGGAAGGCAGCAACAGCAACGCGGCCCTGGCCGCGCAGCTCGACAGCCCGGTGGTGCTGGTGCTCGACACCCAGGGCATGACCCGCGGGGTGGCGCCCCTGATCCTGGGTTACCAGGCCTTCGACACCAAGATCCGCATCGAGGGCATCATCCTCAACAAGGTGGGCGGGGCACGGCACGAGTCCAAGCTGCGCCAGGTGATCGAGCACTACACCGATGTGCCGGTGCTGGGCGCGGTGCAGCGCCACCCGGACATGCACATCGCGGAACGTCACCTGGGCCTGGTGCCGAGCAACGAGCTGGCGCAGAGCCAGTCCCGCATCGAACGCATGGGGCGCATCGTCGCCGACGAGGTCGATCTCGACGCGCTGCTGGCCGTTGCGGCCAGTGGCGCCGCGCCACCCGCGCCGCTCACCGAGCCGGTCTCCTCGCCGGACGGACCGCCGGTGCGCATCGCCTATGCCCGGGACGCGGCCTTCGGTTTCTACTATGCCTCCGACCTGGAGGCGTTGACCCGGGCCGGCGCCGAACTGCTGCCCTTCAGCCCGCTGCACGACGCGGCGCTGCCGGAGGCGGACGGGCTGTTCATCGGCGGCGGTTTCCCCGAGACCCATGTCGAGGCGCTGGCGCGCAACACCGCCATGGCCGCCGCCATCCGCGCCTTCGTCGAGCGCGGCGGGCCGGTTTACGCAGAATGCGGAGGGTTGATGTACCTGTGCCGGCAACTGACCTGGAAGGGAAAGCAGGGTAAAATGCTTGGCATCGTCCCGGCCGATGTGGTGATGCACGAGCGTCCCCAGGGCCGGGGTTATGTGCGGCTCGCCGAGACCGACAGCCATCCCTGGCCGGGCGGCAGCGAGATCGCGGCACACGAGTTTCATTACTCGGCACTGGAAAACCTGGGCCAAGGCGTCGACTTCGCCTACCGCGTGCTGCGCGGGCAGGGCATAGACGGCCGGCACGACGGCATCCGCTATCGCAATCTGCTGGCCAGTTACGCCCATCTCAGGGACACCCGTGGCAATCACTGGGCCTCGCGTTTCGTGGCCTTCGTGCGCCGCGTCACCGGTGCCGGTGAATGACGGAACCACCGGCCAGGCGCCGGTTATCTCAGCGAGAGGTGGATAAGCATGTTCAAGGTGACCCCGGCAGCGGCGGAACAGGTCCGCAACGCGGCGCAACAGGGCGGTACGGAAGGCATGGCCCTGCGTCTGGCCGCGCACAAACACGCCGACGGCAGCTATGACTATCGCATGGGCTTCGACGAGGTCGGCGAGGACGACATCCATTTCACCTCCGAGGGCATCAAGATCGTGATGGCCCCCGAATATGTGCCGCTGTTGGACAACACCACCCTGGACTTCGCCCAGCTCGACGACGGCGAGGCGCAGTTCATCTTCATCAATCCGGACGACGCCAACTACTCGCCTCCGGCTTCCTGACCGCGCCGCGCCCGTCATGGACCTCAGTCCCGAGGACGCCCTGCGTCTCAACGTCCTGCTGGCCAACAAGCCGCTGGCGATCCGCATCAACGAGTCGGCCATGGTCGTCTCGGGCCTGACCGAGTCGGGAGAGGCCCGGGTCGAGCTGCGCCCCAACTGCCGCGACGAGCAGTACATCAAGAAGGTCAAGGAACTCATCTCCGGGCATGTCCTGGGCTCGCCGGGCGGCTACCCGGTGTATCTGCAGCGCTGGACCCGCATGGGCCAGATGAAGGACGACAGCCTGGAACAGCTGCTCATGCTGGGCGAGCCCGAGGCGGTGGTGGCCGCGGTGTGCGCGCCCGGCCTTACCGACGAGCTGGCGCGGCGCGCCTGGTGGGCCATGGAGGATGCCGAGAACGCGCGCCACATGCTGCGCAAGCCGGCGGTGGTCCAGGGACACATGGGACCGGTCCTGGCCGCCTACCTGGTCGAATACCTGCCCTTCGAGAGCGAGGCCGAAAAACAGATCGAGACCGTCAGCCTGGTGCTGCAGTCCGGCCTGCTGGATGATGCGCAGCGCCAGGACCTGTGGCGCAAGGCGGCGCGGCGCGCGCCCTACTATGTCGGCTTCGTCACCACCCTGCCGGACGACATCCCCGAGACCCAGGCCCCGCACCCCCTGTGGGAGACCCACCACGCGGCGCTGGAGGCGCTGGCGGGGCAGGGCAACGCCGTGGCGGCCGCGCTCGCGCGGGTGCTCTCGGGCCCGGGGCAGGCCTGGCTGCACACCCTCTACCGGATCTTCAAGAAGCCCTCCAACCAGGACGTGGTCAATATCACCCTGGACCAGATGGCCGCCTATTTCTCGGCCCTGCGGGAGACCCCGGCCGACGCCACCCTGGAGGCCCTGGAGGCCGAGGCGCGCGACTGGCTGGAGGGCGACGCGGCCGCGCGCGAGACTCAGGCCCTGGACGAGGCCCTGCGGGGGCCGCTGCTCAGCATGCGCGTGATCTCCGGCATGGGCTACGGCGTGGTCAGGCCAGTGTTCAAGGGCACCACCGCCATCGGCAGCCTGATGCGGCGCAAGCTCGAACCGGTGATGGGCCCGCTGCACGCTCATCTGGATGCCCTGACCGCCCGTCCCCCGCGACGCTGAGGTGGACATGCCCGCGCCGTCGCCCGAACTGCTGGAAAAACTCTGCGCCCTGGCCCGCCGCCTGCGCGAGGAGAACGCCGACTTCACCGAGCATCACGAGGACGGCCAGCGCTGGTACAACCGCGGCTATGCCAACGGCATGCTGCGCGCCCTGCGTGACCTGCTGGGCGAGGAGACCCCCTGCGGCCAGGCGCTGGACGACCCGGCGCTGCTGGCGGGCCACGAGGTCATGGCCTGGGGCCGGGCCTACCGGCACGGCGAGCGGGTCGGCGAACAGGAAACCCACGAAATCACAGGAAGCAGCTAAATGCGTATCGTCTCTTTCAACGTCAACGGCATCCGCGCCCGCCCCCACCAGCTGGAGGCCCTGCGCGATCGCCTGGATCCGGATGTGATCGGCCTGCAGGAGACCAAGGTCCAGGACACCGAGTTCCCGCGCCAGATGGTCGAGGATCTGGGTTATCACGTTGCCTACCACGGCCAGAAGGGCCATTACGGAGTGGCGCTGCTGTCGAAGGCGCCTCCGCGCGCGGTGCGCCTGGGGCTGCCGCAGGACGGCGAGGACGCCCAGCGTCGCCTCATCACCGCCACCTATCCCACTCCTGGCGGTGAGGAGATCACCGTCATCAACGGCTATTTCCCGCAGGGCGAGCGCCGCGATCACGAGACCAAGTTTCCGCACAAGCGCGATTTCTATGCCCGACTGCTGTCGCTGCTGGAGCAGGACTATGACCCCTCAGGCAATCTGATCGTGATCGGCGACATGAACATCGCGCCGCTGGACCGGGACATCGGCATCGGCCCGGACAACGCCAGGCGCTGGCTGCGCGAGGGCAAGTGCAGCTTCCTGCCCGAGGAGCGTGAGTGGCTGCAGCGCCTGCAGGCCTGGGGACTGCGCGATACCTTCCGCAGCGTCCACCCGGAGGTGGACGACCGCTTCAGCTGGTTCGACTACCGCTCCAAGGGCTTCGACCGCGACCCCAAGCGCGGCCTACGCATCGACCTGCTGCTGGCCACCGCGCCGCTCGAGGCGCGGGTGCGCGATGCGGGCATCGATTACGACATCCGGGCCATGCCCAAGCCCTCTGACCACGCCCCGGCCTGGGTGGACATCGAGGCGTAAGCCGGCCTGCCGGATGGTGCGGTTCCTTCGTCACCGGCACCCTACGGATCGGCGGTTGAGGTACGGTGAGGCACGGACCGCACCGGGGATGGCTCAGGGGCCGGCGGGGCCTGATCAGGCCGGGGAGGCGAGCAGCGCCTCGCCGTCGTCCGACACCTGTTCCATGCGGGCGGTCACGATGCGGCCGGCCAGGTCGGGCGCCTCGCTGGGCAGGCGCACGCGCAGGAAGTTGGGGGTGTAGCCGCTCCAGAACACCCGGCCGTCCGGCCCGGTCTCGCGCCGTCCCTCGATCAGGATCTCGAACGTCCGCCCGGCAAAGGCCTGCAGCGTCTCGCGCCGGTGACGGGCGCTCAGCTCGTGCAACTGCTGGCTGCGTTCACGTTTGATCTCGCGCGCGACCGGCTGCGGCAGGGCGGCGGCCTTGGTGCCCTCGCGCGGAGAGAAGGCGAAGATGTGGACATGCCCGAAGCGGGCCTGGCTCACGAAGTCGAGGGTCTGGCGCCATTCGTCCTCGGTCTCGCCGGGGAAGCCGACGATGATGTCGGTGCTCACGACAAGATCCGGTACCTGCCTGCGCCCCTCGGCCAGCAGGGCCAGAAACTCGCCGCTGCGGCAGCGGCGCGACATGCGCCGAAGCACGCTGTCCGCCCCGGACTGCATGGGCAGGTGCAGATGGGGCATCAGGCGCGGGTTTTCGAACAACGTCCAGAAGGCCTCCGGCAGATCCCAGGGTTCGAGCGAGCCGAGCCGCACGCGCGGCACCCCGGTGTCGCGCAGCACGCTGCGCACCAGCTCGGTGAGCGAGCCGCCGCTGTCGCTGCCATAGCCGCCCAGATGTACCCCGGCCAGCACCACCTCCTGAACGCCCTCGGCGTGCAGCCGGTTGATCTCGTCGACGATCCCGGCCACCGGGCGGCTGCGTTCCTCGCCGCGCGCCAGGGTCACCACGCAGTAGCTGCAGCGGTAGCGGCAGCCGTCCTGTACCTTGATGAAGGCGCGCTGCCGGCCCCGCGCCAGCAGTGGGGACTCGCCCGGCTCGGTGGCCAGTTGCGGCATCACGGGCAGGGCCAGCTCGCGCTGGGCGATCTCCACCAGGCGGTCTTTCTCATGGTTGCCCACCACCAGGTCCACGCCCAGCTCGGCCGCCGCCTGCTCGGGAGAGAGGGCGGCGTAGCAGCCGCTCATGATCAGGCGCGCCCGCGGGTTGCGGCGGTGCGCGCGGCGCACCAGGTTGCGCGATTTGCGCGCCGATTCCTGTGTCACCGCGCAGGTGTTGACCACCACCAGGTCGGCGTCCTCCAGATCCTGCGCCAGCTCGATGCCGCGCGCGCGGAAATCCCGCGCCCAGGTCTCGAGCTCGGCCTCGTTGAGTCGGCACCCCAGTGCCTGCAGGTGTACGCGCATGGATGTGATAGCCTTGCTGGCAGGAAACAGGGCGTCATTGTAGCGCCGCGCTGATGGTTTATGGGACTGATTCCGCATGGAAAATCTTGCTCGCACACTGAATGCCGCCTTTGCCGCCCAGCCGGGCCTGTTTCTGGCCGCCGGGCTGCTGCTCCTGGCCGTGCTGCTGGTCCTGGGGCTGTGGCTGGTGCTGCGCCAGGGGCGGGTCCGGCAACAGACCCTGGAGCGCCTGCTGACCGAGGCCGCGGCGCGCGAGGCCGAACGGGATCAGGCGGCGCGCGAACTGCTCCGGCGTGAGTTCCAGTCGCTCAACGCGGTGCGTCAGCAACACCTGCAGAACGCCCAGTCGCGTCTGGAGGAACGGGTGGGCAATGTGGAGACCGCGCTGCTCCGGCAGCAGGGGGTGTTGCGGGTGGAGCTGCTGGAGCGCTTCGAGAAGCAGCACCAGGCGGTGAGCGAGGATCTGGGCCAGGCCCGCACCCAGCAACAGCAGTCCCTGGCCGAGCTGCGCCAGCAGCTGGAGCAGGGCATGGCCCGGCACCGCGAGTCCTTCGGCGAGCTGCAGCGCAAGGCCAACGCCGATCAGCTGCGAGCCCTGGTGGAGAGCCTGGAGTCCATGAACAAGCAGGTCCAGGAGTCCTTCCGTACCGTCTCGGGCGAGCTGGGCAAGCGGGTGGAGCAGCTGACCCGGACCACGGACGCGCGCCTGAAGGAGATCAGCGGCCAGGTGGAGAAGCGCCTGGCCGACGGCTTCGAGAAGACCACCGAGACCTTCACCCGGGTGCTGGAGCACCTGAGCCGCATCGACGAGGCGCAGAAGAAGATCACCGAGCTGTCGGGCAATGTGGTGAGCCTGCAGGAGGTGCTCACCGACAAGCGCTCGCGCGGGGCCTTCGGCGAGGTGCAGCTGGAGGGGCTGGTGCGCAACATCATGCCCGAGGGCAGCTACGAGATGCAGGCCACCCTGAGCAACGGCAAGCGGGTCGACTGCCTGCTGCGCCTGCCCGATCCGACCGGCAATGTGCCGATCGACGCCAAGTTTCCGCTCGAGAGCTACCAGCGCATGCAGGACTTCGATCTGCCGGAGCCCGAGCGCGCCAGCGCCGCCACCCGGTTCAAGCGCGACATCCGCAAGCACATCGACGATATCGCCGGCAAGTATCTGATCCAGGGCGAGACCGCCGACGGGGCGGTGATGTTCATCCCGGCCGAGGCGGTGTTCGCCGAGATCCATGCCCATTTCCCCGAGCTGGTGGAGCGGGCCCAGCAGGCGCGGGTGTGGATGGTTTCGCCCACCACCCTGATGGCGGTGCTGACCACCGCGCGGGCGGTGCTCAAGGACGACGCCACGCGCCGCCAGATCCATGTCATCCAGGAATACCTGGCCAAGCTGGCCGAGGATTTCAAGCGTTTCAAGAAGCGCATGGGGGATGTGGCGCGGCTGATCGAGCGGGCCAACAAGGAGGTCGAGAAGGTTCACATCTCCTCGCGCAAGATCACCGACCACTTCGAGCGCATCGAACAGGTCGAGATCGAGCCCGAGGACGGGGAGGACGCGCCGCCCGGACTGCCGCGTTAGCGGCGGGCCTCAGCCACAGTATTTGTCCACGTCGGCGCGCAGCTGTTCGAGCTTCTGCTCGCGCTCCGGGGCGGTCATGCGCCGCATGCCGCCGTGTCCGTCGGGGACCAGCGGGTGGGTCTTGGTCTCCAGGCCCGAGAGGTTGCTGCGCGCCGCCTCGCAGTTGTGCTGGCGGATGCGCGCCCGCTCGGCGGCCTTCTCATCCTTCTTGCCAGCCTGTTGGCGGGCCTTGCGCTGTTTGTCCAGGCGCTGCTCCAGGGCCTTGAGCCGCTTCTGCG
>JALVTT010000160.1 GCA_027024025.1 Sedimenticola sp. | reverse complement strand
TACTTCTACAGCACAGATTTCCCCACCTTCCCACATAAAAACCCGATCGTATGCCGCTGATAACGGCCGCTACCCGATCGGCGTGGCACAATGCGGTTTCCTGGGGTCTGGAATCACGGATTCAGGGGATAGTCAGCAGCGTTTGGTTAGAGACGTCATCATACCGCCATAGAACCGAAAGGCCCCGAACGGGGCCTTTCGCGCGTCAGGACTTGGCGGTGGGTCGCCGCTCCGGAAAGGCCTGATCTTCACTGTTTTCCGTCTGGGAAAATTCATCGCGCAGTTGCCGGGCTGCCGCGACCAGGTTGTGCAGGGCCGGAACGACTTCCTCCCATGAGCGGGTCTTGAGGCCACAGTCGGGGTTCACCCAGAGGCGTTCCGGCGGGATATACCGGGCGGCCTTGCGCATCAACTGCGTCATCGTGTCCACCTTCGGGATGTTGGGCGAGTGGATGTCGTAGACGCCCGGCCCGATTTCGTTGGGGTAAGCGAAGTCAACGAAGGCCTCGAGCAGGGCCATTTGGGAGCGCGTGGTCTCGATGGTAATGACGTCCGCGTCCATGGCCGCGATGGACCGGATGATGTCATTGAACTGTGAGTAACACATGTGGGTGTGGATCTGGGTCTGGTCGCCCACCCCTGCCGAGGCCAGCCGAAAGGCCCGCACCGCCCATGCCAGGTAGTTTGGTCGGTCATGCCGTCTCAGCGGCAAGCCCTCGCGCAGGGCGGCCTCGTCGATCTGGATCACGCGGATGCCGGCGGACTCCAGATCCCGGACCTCGTCGCGTATGGCCAGCGCGATTTGTTCGCAGGTGCGGTTGCGCGCCTGGTCGTCCCGCACGAAGGACCAGTTGAGCAGGGTGACCGGCCCGGTGAGCATTCCCTTGACCGGGCGTTCGGTGAGTGACTGGGCGTGGCGGATCCATTCCACCGTCATGGGCCTGGCCCGGCTCACGTCACCGTACAGGATCGGCGGCTTGACGCAGCGCGAGCCATAGGACTGGACCCAGCCCTGGCGGGTGACGGCAAAGCCTTCGAGCAGTTCACCGAAGTATTCCACCATGTCGTTGCGTTCCGCCTCTCCGTGTACCAGTACATCCAGCCCGCAGGACTCTTGCTGGCGGATGGCGTGGGCGATCTCGTCATGCATGCGCGTGCGGTATTCGGCCTCGCTCAGGAGGCCCTGGCGCCAGTCACGGCGCGCCTGACGGATCGCGGGCGTCTGTGGAAAGGAGCCGATGGTGGTGGTGGGGAACAGGGGCAGGGGCAGCACTTCCCGTTGCCGGACGCGGCGCACGGGATAGGGATTCCGCCGGCGTAGCAGGGTGTCGTCCACCCGGCTCAGTCGCTCGGCCACCTCGGGCCGATGGATGCGTGGCGAGGCGCGGCGGGAGGCAATGGCCTGGCGCGCCGTCCGCAGCGGTCCGGCCACCGACTCCTCTCCCTCCTCGAACACGCGTTGCAGCAATTTGACCTCGTCCAGTTTCTGTACCGCAAAGGAAAGCCAGGCGCGTAATTCTTCATCCAGGCCGCTTTCGCTCTCGAGGTCCACCGGCACGTGCAGCAGGGAGCAGGAGGGGGCGACCCAGACCCGGTCGACGCCCAGGCGTTCGACCGCGTGACGCAGCGGCGGTATCGCGGCGTCGGGATCGGTGCGCCAGACATTGCGTCCATCGACCAGGCCCAGGGAAAGCGTCTTGTAGGGAGGGAGATGGTCCAGCGCGGCCGTCAGTTGCTCTGGAGCCCGCTTCAGATCGAGATGGATCCCGGCGGTAGGCAGGCTCAGGGCCAGGCTCAGATTGTCCTCCAGGCCGCCAAAATAGGTCGTCAGCATCAGTTTTGCCGGTGCCGTCTGCAGACGGTTGTAGGCGGCTTCGAATGCCTGACGCCAGGCCGGCGGCAGGTCCAGCACCAGGATGGGCTCGTCGATCTGTACCCATTCGGCTCCCTGGCCGGCCAGGCGGTGCAGTATCTCCGCATACAGGGTCAACAGCCCATCGAGCAGGTCCAGCCGGTCGAAGGCGCCCTGTGGTCTGGCCAGCCACAACCAGGTCAATGGCCCGAGCAGGACGGGCTTGATGGGCAGGCCAAGATCGCGTGCCTCGTCGACCTCGGCAAACAGGCGTTCACTGCCGAGTCGGAATGTCTGGTTCCGGTCGAGCTCCGGGGCCAGATAATGGTAATTGGTGTCGAACCACTTGGTCATGGTGCAGGCGGACGTCGGCGTGCCGCTGGGGGCGCGTCCCCGCGCCATGCGGAAATACAGGTCCAGGTCCACGGATCCGCCATCCCAGGCAAAACGCTGAGGTATCGCGCCGAACATGACCGAGTGATCGAGTACCGTATCGTAGAACGAGAAATCCCCGACCGTGACCAGGTCCATGCCGGCCGCCTTTTGAAGCGCCCAGTGCCTCCGGCGAAGGGTCTTTCCGGTCTCCTCCAGGGTCGCCTGGTCGATTTCGCCCCGCCAATAGGATTCCAGGGCGAATTTGAGTTCGCGCCGCGCGCCGATGCGCGGAAAGCCAAGGCTGTGTGCCCGCATTGCCGTCTCCTCGTTTGTGCTTGCAACCGGCGGCGAGTATGGTGACAGCCATTGGGTGAGGCAATCTCACGTTATTCATTAGTACAATGAGGTAAATTCATGTATCTGGAACTACGCCATCTTCGCACCCTGCTGGCCCTGGCCGAGACGGGCAGCCTCTCGGCCGCCGCGCGCCGCCAGCACCTGACCCAGTCGGCGCTTTCTCATCAGCTGCGTGGCCTGGAAACCTATTTCGACACCGCCCTGGTGCGCCGCGGCACCCGGCCGCTGCGCCTGTCGCCCGCGGGTGAGCAGCTGTTGGCGCTGGCCCGTCAGGTGCTGCCCCAGGTAGAGCGTGCGGAACACAGCCTCAAGGCGGGCGACTCGATGCAGACGGGGCGCCTGTTCGTCACCCTTGAGTGCCATGCCTGCTATGACTGGCTGCTGCCGCTGCTGGACCGGTTTCGCCGCGCCTGGCCGCGGGTGGAGATGGACCTGTTGTCCGCGCGCTTCGAGGCGCTGCCCGATCTGCTCTCCGGCGAGGTCGATCTGGTGGTCACCGCAGACCCCAGTGGACATCGATCGTTACGGTTCTTTCCCCTGTTTGACTACGAGGCCCGGTTGGTGATGGCGGCGGATCATCCACTGGCCAGGCTGAAACGGATCCAGCCCCATCATCTGCAGGATCAGGTGCTGCTGACCTACCCGGTGCCCCGGCATCGTCTGGATCTCTTCCGGCGCTTCCTGGAACCGGCCGGCGTGGCGCCGCGTGAGCTGCGCCAGGTCGAGCTGACCGCCATGCTCCTGCAACTGGTGGCCAGCCGGCGGGGGGTGGCGGCGCTGCCCGACTGGGTGGTGGAGTCGGCCTCCGCGCCCGATGGTCTGGTGAGCCGCCCACTGGGGCGGCGTGGCTTGAAAGGGCGGATGTATGCCGCGGTCCGGATGGCCGATGTCCAACTGCCCTGGGTCGTAGATTTCCTGACCATGGCTGTCGAAAACGAGTGATCGCGTAATACGGGCTGCCGTGGTGCGGTGACCAGGCCTCATTCACACTCTCCGACGACAGTGCCGATCCCGGAAAGGGATCCGGCTTGACCTGGAGTCGGCTCCAGCTTCTAGACTGGGGTACATGAGAGATCCCAAGGCCCCTGCCGCACCATTGTCCGCATCCCTGCTGGCGCTGTTTGCCAGCAGCGGCACGCTGATCTGCTGCGCGCTGCCCATCACCCTGGTGACCCTGGGCATGGGCGCGACGGTGGCCAGTCTCACCTCGACCTTCCCCCTGCTGGTGACCCTGAGTGAGCACAAGATCTGGGTATTCGCGTTTTCGGCCCTGTTTCTGCTGCTGGGCGGCGTGGCCCTGTACCGGCCGGGGCGCCACTGTCCGGCCGATCCGGCGCTGGCGGCGGCCTGCGAGCGCGCGCAACGCTGGGGGCGGCGGATCTGGTGGCTGTCGGTGGTGCTGTTCGGCATCGGTTTCTTTGCGGCCTTTCTGGCGCTTCCGCTGCGCCTCTGGCTCGATCTTTAGGAGAACGACCATGAAGTATCTGACAAACCTCATTCTGGTGTGCCTGTTCCTGTTCGGCGCCGTGGCTGCCCAGTCGGCGGAACCCGTGCAGCCGGTCGATATCCAGGTCTCGGGCATGACCTGCCCCTTCTGCGTGTATGGCGTGAAGAAGCAGTTGGAGAAGCTGCCGGGGGTGGCCCGGGCGCAGGTGAGCCTGGAGAAGAAGCTGGCGCGCATCACGCCCAGGCCCGGACAGACGCTCGACATGAAGGCCATCCGCAAGGCCATCACGGACGCCGGGTTCACCCCCGGCAAGGTGCTGTCGGCCGGGGGCGCGGCAGGTGGATCCCAATGAAGCCGCGCTTGCCGATGCTGGCCCTGCTGCTGGCCGCGGGCCAGGCCCCGGCCATGGGGCTGCGCTCGCTGGTGGCGCTGCCGGTCGAGCAGGGCGGCAATGTGGTGCGCAGCCAGTGGGTGCGCAATACCGATACCGGCGTGGAACAGCTGAGCCTCGGTCTGGCCCATGGTCTCAGCGGCCATCAGACCCTGCTGCTCGGGCTGCCGTACCGGCTGTCACCGGGCGGCCCCGACCGCACCGGTGATGTCAGCCTGCTCTATCGGCATACCGTCTGGCAACAGGACCGGCTGGGGGGCACCCGCCGGCTCGCCCTGCTGGGCGGCGCCCTGGTGCCCACCCACGGCGGCGGCGATCCACGCCTGCAGGCCGGCGTGGTCGCCACCTTCTTCGGCCGGCGCAGCGAGACCGACCTCGACCTGGTCTGGCAGGACGGTCGCGGCAACAGTCCCACCCGTGTGCGTTACGACCTGGCCTGGCAGTACCGCCTGTCACCGGCAAGCCATTCGGGCTGGAGCGAGGACGCCTCGGAATGGGACATCGACCTGGAATTGGGCGGCCGCCATGCCGGCGGGGCGGGCACGACCCACCAGGCCACGGTGGGTCTGCAGTGGATCCATTCGAGCTGGGTGCTCGAAGGCGGCCTGGTCAAGGATTTGAACCAACAGAAACAGCGGCAGGTCTTGATGAGTGTGAGGATACATTTCTGATGACAGTGAAAATCGAGGTATTCAGCGCGCCGGCCTGTGGCAAGTGTGCCCAGGCCAAGGCGCGGTTGCGCGCCGTGGCCGAGGACTTCGGGGCGGAGCGGGTCCAGTGGCGCGAGGTGGACGTGCTCGACGACATGGAGCGCGCGGTGGCGCTGGGCGTATTGTCCACTCCGGCGATCGCCATCGACGGTGAGCTGATGTTCACCGGCACGCCTTCCGAGAAGGCCCTGCGCCAGGCCGTCGAGGACCGCCTGAAAGGGGTGGCGCCATGATCGAACTGTCTATCCTGATGCTGGCGGCCGTGCTGGGGCTGCTGGCTTTCTTCGAGCCCTGCACCATCGCCACCCACGGGCTGTTCGCGGAATACGCGCACCGCCGGCCGGCGGGCGCCTGTTGCCAGAGCCTGCTCGCCGTCTGGCTGAGCCGGACCCTGTTGCTGCTCGTCCTGTTCGGGGCCCCGGTCCTGCTGTTCGAACCATTCTCGCTGAGCCCGAGCGCGCAGCGCATCGGCCTGCTGGTACTCGGTAGTGTCTATCTCATCTCACGGCGCATCGTGCTCCCGGTGCCGCATATCGAATTCGCCCGGCTGATCCCGGGCGGCGGGCATCTGGGGCGGGCGGTGGCTCTGGGGCTGACCATTCCGGCCTGCGTGATCCCCCTGCTGCTGGTGGTGGGCGTGGGGATACAGCAGACCGGATCCCTGGGCGCAGCGGCCCTGGCCGCCGTCCTGTTCGCCGGTCTGTTCAGCCTGCCCATGGCGCTGGCGGCCCGCGAGGGCCTGACCCCGGAGACACGGGACCTGTTCTCGCGCAGCGCACGGGCGGCGCCCTATGTGACCGCGACCCTGCTGTTTGCCCTGGCCATGGGGCTGTGGCTGCCGGAGCTCGACCTCGGCCGGCAGGGTTTGGACCAGGCCTTCTCCCGGGCGGACATGGCTGGGCTGGCCGTCGGCTTTCTCGCCGGTCTGGTGTTCAGCTTCAATCCCGTGGCCTTCGCCGCCATCCCCATGGTGCTGGCCTATGTGACCCGCGAACACGAGCCCGCGTGCGCCCGCCGCCTGGCGACGGCCTTCATCGCCGGGATGATCCTGACCCATGTGGTGCTGGGCGTGGCGGCCGGTCTGGGCGGTCAATGGGCGCAGGGCCTGCTCGGGCGGCAGTGGGGCCTGGTGCTCGGCCCCCTGCTGATCCTGCTCGGCCTGATCTGGGCCGGCTGGCTGCGCTTCTCCCTGCCCTGGTTCCGGCTGCGGGCCAGGCCGGTGAGCGGGGCGACCGGGGCCTTCATGCTGGGCCTCCCCTTCAGCGTGGCGGTCTGTCCCTTCTGCGCGCCCGCCCTGATGGTGGCCCTGGCCGCCAGCGCCGGGCTGCAGTCGCCGCTGTATGGCGCGGCCCTGTTGTTCAGCTTCGCCCTGGGGCGTAGTCTGCCCATACTGCTCGGCGCCTGGGCCATGTCCTGGCTGGAATCGCTCAAGGTGATGATGCGTTATCAGCACGCCTTCGAGGTGACCGGCGGCGTGGTGCTGATCCTGACCGGGCTGTACCTGATCAATGAATACACCTTCTGGATCGATTACACACAATGGCTGAGCTGATGAGCATGCGCCAGGCCTGCGAGGCCACCGGCCTGAGCGCCGACACCCTGCGGTATTACGAGAAGATCGGGCTGCTGACCCGGGTGCCGCGTTCGGCCGGCGGGGCGCGCCGCTACGACCGCAGGACGCTCGAACAGATCCGCTTCATCCAGCGCGCCAAGGCCATGCGCTTCACGTTGGAGGAGATCCGCGACCTGCTGCGCTTCCGCGAGTCGCCGCAGACCAGCCGGGAGGAGGTCCGGGCGCTGGCGCGGCGGAAACAGGCCCTGATCCGCGAGCAGATCGAGCAGATGGCGCACCTGGAGAAGGAGCTGCAACTGCTGCTCAATCTGTGCACGCGAAGCAACTGCGGCTGTCCCATTCTCGAGGGCCTGGACAATAAGGGTGGTGGTTATGGAAGTTAATTGAGGGTCCGTCTCGATATGGCGGTACCGGCCACCGTCAAATGGTGACAAAATCCCCCGGGTGATGAATGACAGATACACCACCCCATGAGCATGCACTGGTCCCAGTTGTTGTCCCGCAGGCGCCTCGGCGCCACCGCCGAGCCGACCGAGAGCACCGCGCGCACCGACTTCCAGCGCGATTTCGACCGGGTGGTGTTTTCCTCCGCCTTCCGCCGCATGCAGGACAAGACCCAGGTCTTTCCGCTGTCCAAGGTGGACTATGTGCGCACCCGTCTGACCCACAGCCTGGAGGCCTCGTGCATCGGCCGTTCCCTGGGCACCCTGGTGGGCGAGCAGGTGATCGCGCGGCACGGCCTCCAGGGCTACGAGGCGGCCGATTTCGGCAATATCTGCGCGGCCGCCTGCCTGGCGCACGACATCGGCAATCCGCCGTTCGGCCACTCCGGCGAGGATGCCATCCGCCACTGGGCCGCCACCGCCGACTACGGCGCGCGCCGGGTGGCCAGCCTGCGCGGCAGTCAGCGCGAGGATTTCATGGCCTTCGAGGGCAATGCCCAGGGCTTCCGCATCGTCACCCGTCTGCAGAATCCCGACAATCCCGGCGGTCTGCAGCTCACCAGCGCCACCCTGGCCGCCTTCACCAAGTACCCGCGCGAGTCCTGCCTGGGTGGCAGCCGCTACGAGGGGGTGAGCGCCAAGAAGCACGGCTTCACCGCGGCCGACCGCGAGGCCTTCGCCCAGGTCGCCGCCAACGTCGGCCTGCTGGCGCGCAGCGAGCACCAGGCCGTGTGGTGCCGTCACCCGCTGGCCTTCCTGGTCGAGGCCGCGGACGACATCGCCTACCGGGTGATCGACATCGAGGATGGCTACCGCCTGGGCCATTTCAGCTACGAGGAGGTGATCGAGGTCTTTCTCGACCTGCTCTCCGACCGCGACCGCCAGGCCAGGCGGCTCAAGGGCATCCACGAGCGCAAGGACCGGGTGGAGTTCCTGCGCGCCAAGGTGATCAACGAGATCATCCAGCAGGCCCTGCAGTGCTTCCTGGACAACGAGGCGGAGATCCTGGCCGGGCGTTTCGAGGTGCCGCTGCTGCACGAGATCCCGGCGCGGCCGCTGGCCGACCGCCTGATCGAGCTGGCCCGCGAGCGCATCTATTGCGCGCCCGAGGTGGTCAGCATCCAGGCCGCCGGTTTCCAGGTCATCCACGACCTGCTGGAGCGCTTCATCCAGGTCATCGACGATATCGCCGAGCGCGGCGAACAGGCCTCGCCGCGCAGCCGCATGCTGTTGCGCTTGGTGCCGGAACAGTTCATCGGCCCGGGACGGCGGCCGGCGTTGGAACCCTATCAGCGCCTGCTGCTGCTCACCGATTTCGTCTCGGGCATGACCGATTCCTACGCCGTCACCCTGTACAAGAAGGTGACCGGCATCTCCCTGCCGGGGGGCTGAATGAGCAGCCCCGCGACATCCGCCATGGACGAGTTGCTGGACCTGATGGCGCGTCTGCGCGATCCGCGGACCGGCTGCCCCTGGGATCTGCGCCAGAGCTTCGAGAGCATCGTGCCCTACACCCTGGAGGAGGCCTACGAGGTGGCCGACGCCATCGAACAGGGCGACATGCCGGCCCTGCGCGGGGAGCTGGGCGATCTGCTGTTCCAGGTGGTGTTCTACTGCCGCATGGCCGAGGAGCAGGCGCTGTTCGATTTCACCCAGGTCTGCCGGGGCATCACCGAGAAGATGCGCCGCCGTCATCCGCACGTGTTCGGCGACGCGCAGGCCGGCGACGACCAGTCCCTGCGCCGGGCCTGGGAGCGGGTCAAGGCGCGGGAACGCGCCGATGGGGGTGATGCCGACAACAGTCAGCTGGCCGGGATCGCGCGCGCCCTGCCGGCGCTGCTGCGCGCGCACAAGCTGCAGCGGCGCGCCGCCGACGTGGGCTTCGACTGGCCGGACGTGGCCGGCGCCCTGGACAAGATGCGCGAGGAGCTGGATGACGTCGCCGAGGCCGCGGCCGGCGGGGACGCCGCGCACCTGGAGGAGGAGCTGGGCGATCTGCTGTTCGCCCTGGTGAATGTGGTGCGGCTCTACGGTTTCAGCGCGGAGCATGTCCTGCGCCGCGCCAATGACAAATTCGAACGTCGCTTCCGCCGTATGGAACAACGGTTGGCGGCGGATGAGGGGGCGGGGCTGGCCGAACTGTCCCTGGAACAGATGGAACAGGCCTGGGAAGCGGTGAAAAAGGAGGAACGCGAATGAAAATCCGGCGTCTGCTTGTGTTGCTGCTGCTGTTGCCGCTGCTGATCTCGTGCAGCGTCAACCCGGTGACCGGCAAGAAGGAGCTGATGCTGATCAGCGAACAACAGGAACTGGCGGTCGGCAGGAAGAACTATGGCCCCTACCGCCAGGCCCAGGGCGGCGACTATGTGGCCGACCCCGCCCTGACCGCCTATGTGCAGCGGGTCGGACAGCGCCTGGCCGCGGTCTCGGACCGCAAGCTGCCCTATGAATTCAGGGTGGTCAACGACAGCACCCCCAATGCCTGGGCCCTGCCCGGCGGCAAGATCGCGGTCAACCGCGGTCTGCTCGAAAAACTGGACAACGAGGCCGAGCTGGCGGCCGTGCTGGGGCACGAGATCGTGCACGCGGCGGCCCGTCACACGGCCCAGTCCATGCAGCGCGGCATCTTCCTGCAGGGCGCGCTGCTGGCCACCGGCGTGGCGCTGGGCGACTCGCGCTACCGCCAGCTCGGCATGCTGGGCACGCAGATCGGCGCGCAACTGGTGCAGAGCCACTACGGACGCGATGCCGAGCGCGAGGCCGACGCCTACGGCATGCGCTACATGGCGCGCGCCGGCTACGACCCGGCCGCCGCGGTCGAGCTACAGGAACTGTTCCTCAAGCTGTTCAAGGACAAGGAGCCCGGCTGGCTGGGCGGGCTGTTCGCCTCGCACCCGCCCTCGGCCGAGCGGGTGCGGAACAACCGCCGGGTGCTGGCGGAGCTGGGCAATCCCGGCGGCGAGCTGGGCCGGGCCCGCTACCAGCGCGCGATCGCCCATCTGAAAAAGGTCCAGCCCGCCTACGAGGCCTATGCCCAGGCGCGGAAGGCGATGCGCGACAAGGACTGGCGGCGGGCCCGCGGCCTGCTCGACCGTGCCATCCGCATCGAGCCCAAAGAGGCGCTGTTCTGGCTGGCGCGCGGTGAGCTGGACGAACAACAGGGCCGCTCGCGGCGCGCGGGTCGGGACTTCGACCGCGCCGTGGCCCTCAACCCCGACTACTTCATGCCGCTGCTCAAGCGTGGCCTGTGGTACCGCGAACAGGGGCGGCTGGACGCCGCGCGGCGGGATCTGGCCGCCAGCGTGGACAAGCTGCCCACGGTGGAGGGGACCTATGGCCTGGGCCTGGTCGCCCAGGCCCAGGGACAGCAGGAGCAGGCCATCCATTACTTCCAGCTGGCCGCGCGCGCACAGGGGCCGGTGGCCAAGGTCGCCGCGACCCGCCTGGCCCGGCTCGACATGCCGCAGCACCCCGGCCGCTATCTCCTGGCGCAGCTGCTGCTGGATCCGCAGGGGCGTCTGCTGCTGCGCCTGAGCAACCGCAGCGCGCTGCCGGTGAGCGGGCTGCGGGTGGTGATCGGGCGACGGGTCGGCGCGGTCTTTCAGGAGGGCACCCGTCTGCGCGTGAGCGGGGTGCTGGGCGCGGGGGAGACCCGCACCCTGGCCACCGGCCTGGGGCCGCTGGACGCGGCCCGGGCGCGCGGCCTGGCCGCCGAGGTGGTCTCCGCGCGCCCGGCCGGGGTCGCGATGTGAGCGGTTTTCTGCGTCATATCCGGGCCTGCAACCCGCCGCTGCGCGAGCCCTTTCTGCCCTGGTACATCGGCGACGGGGTCTATGGCTGGATCCGCCCGGCCTTCGCCGCGCATCTGCGGGCCTTCCCGGCGCTCTTCGCGGTGGACGAGACGGCGGTGCGCAGCCCGGCGCTGCCCGGCCCCGAGCTGAGCGCGCGCCTGGGCGAGGCGGCCGAAGCGCTGGCCGGGCAGGGCCTGGTGCCGCCGTTGCTGGGCGAGCCCTATCCGGTGACCGCCGGCGGGCGTGACGCGGCCATCGCCACCGTGGACCGCGCCCTGGCGGCCTATCTCGGCCTGCGTTCATTCGGGCAGCATCTGAATGGTTTTGTGCGCCAGGACGGGCGGATAATGATGTGGATCGCCCGGCGCGCGCGCGACCGCCTGATCTTTCCCGGCGCGCTCGACAACATGGTCGCCGGCGGTCTGCCCGCGGGTGTCGCCCTGTGGGACAACCTGCTCAAGGAATGCGAGGAGGAGGCGGGCATGCCCGCGGATCTGGCCCGCCGGGCGCGGCCGGTGGGGGTCCTGTCGTACAATCGGGTCGCGGAGCGCGGATTCCGGCCGGATGTGCTTTACTGTTACGACATTGAACTTCCGGCCACCTTCAGCCCTCGAAACACGGACGGAGAGGTGGAGGCGTTCATGCTTCTGCCGATAGAAGAGGTGGCGGAGATCGTGCGCGACAGCGACGAATTCAAGCTGAACTGCAACCTGGTGGTGATTGATTTTCTGGTCAGGCACGGCCTGATCGGACCCGAGGACCCGGACTACCTGGGCATCGTGACCGGCCTGCACGCGCCGGTGGGCATGCCCGGCGCCCCGGCATGAGGTGATGATGAGAAAGGCGCTTTGGATGATCGCAGCACTGCTGGCCGCCCCCCTGTGGGCGCGTCCGCAGTTCGTTTCCCCGGACACGCTCCGGCCCGACCCCCAGCAGCGGCGCACCGCGCTGGTCATATCGCAGGTGCTCGAGGGTTTTCATTACACCCGCCCGCACATCGACGACAATCTCTCGCACCTGGCCTTCGATCGTTATCTCGACACCCTGGACCCCAACCGCAGCTTCTTCACCCAGCAGGATGTCGACGCCCTGTCGCGCTATCGCGACCGCTTCGACGACTGCGTGTCCAAGGGGCAGCTGGAGCCGGCCTACGAGATCTTCCGCCTGTTCCGCAAGCGGGTGGAGGAGCGCATCGCCCATGCCCTGGAACTGCTCAGGCGGCATGACTTCGATTTCAGCCGCGACGAGCGCTATGTCTTCGACCGCAAGGACGAGCCCTGGGCCGCCGACCAGGCGGCCCTGGACGAGCTGTGGCGCAAGCGCATCAAGAACGACCTGCTGATGGCGCGCATCGACGCCAAGCCCGGCGAGCCGGTCGATCAGGAACGCCTGGTCAGACGCTACGAGGGCATCCGCAACCGGGTGCAGCAGATGAAGGCGGGCGATGTGTTCCAGGCCTTCGTCAACTCCCTGACCCTGAGCATCGACCCCCACACCAGCTATATGTCGCCCGAGGTGTCGGAGAACTTCGACATCAGCATGCGCCTGTCCCTGCAGGGCATCGGCGCGGTGCTGCGTTCCGAGGACGGCTACACCAAGATCATGAGCACCGTGGTCGGTGGTCCGGCCGCGCGCAGCGGCCGCCTGCATGCCGGAGACTACATCGTCGGCGTGGCCCAGGGCGAGCAGGGCGCCATGGAGGACGTGATCGGCTGGCGCCTGCAGGACGTGGTCGAACTGATCCGCGGCAAGAAGGGCTCGGTGGTGCGGCTCAACATCATCCCCAAGAGCGAGGGCCGGGGCGGCCGCGCGCGCGAGGTCCGGCTGGTGCGCGACACCATCAAGCTGGAGGACAAGGCGGCCAAGAGCCGCATTCTCGACGGCAAGGAGCTCGGCGGCCTGCGGATCGGGGTCATCGATGTCCCGGCCTTCTATCGCGATTTTGCCGGCCAGGCCGCCGGCAAGCGCAATTTCCGCAGCACCACGCGCGACGTGCGCCGCCTGATCGAAAAGCTGGAGCAGCAGGGCATCGACGGTCTGATCATCGACCTGCGCCAGGACGGCGGCGGCTCCCTGGCCGAGGCCACCGAGCTGACCGGGCTGTTCATCGACAAGGGACCGGTGGTGCAGATCAAGGACGCCACCGGCAATGTCGAGATCGAGAAGGACATCGACCCGGCCGAGGTCTATACCGGCCCGCTGGTGGTGCTGGTCAACCGCAACAGCGCCTCGGCCTCGGAGATCTTCGCCGGCGCCATCCAGGACTACCGGCGCGGCCTGATCGTGGGCGAGCCGACCTTCGGCAAGGGCACGGTGCAGACCCTGGTGAACCTCAAGCGCTATCTGCACACCGATCAGGATTTGGGCCGTCTGCGCCTGACCATGGCCCAGTTCTTCCGTGTGCTTGGCGCCAGCACCCAGCATCGCGGCGTGCTGCCGGACATCCCCTTCCCGACCACCGGCGGCCATGTGGACTATGGCGAGCGCGCACTCGACCACGCCCTGCCGTGGGCCGCGATCAAGCCGGTGATCCACAAGATGCCGCGCGATCTGGACGTGGCCCGTCTGCGCCGCCTGAGCGAGGAGCGGGTAGCGCATGATCCGGGCTTCCGCTTCCTCGAGGACCAGGAAAAGGAATTCGAGCGGGTCAAGCACATTCGTTCGGTCTCGCTGAACGAGCAGAAACGCCGGGCCGAGATGCAGGCGCGCGACCAGCGTCTGCTGGAGATCCGCAACCGCCTGCGCAAATACCGGGGCCTGCCGCCGCTCAAGTCGCTGGACGACGAGGACGAGGACATCCACGCGGATGCCGACAAGGATCCCGAGGGCGTGGACCGCATCATGCTGGATGAATCGGCGCGGATCCTGGCCGACTGGATCCGCATCAACCGCCCGCGCACCGCGCAGGCACGCTGAACCCGCCGGGGCGGGGAGCTGTCGCATTGTTCGATCTGACCACGACGCGCCTGGCCGCCCTGCGGGACGCGGTCGCGCCCGAGACCCTGCGCGGCTCGCTGATGGGCCTGGAGAAGGAAAGCCTGCGGGTCGCGCGCGGCGGTGGCATCGCCGAGACCCCGCATCCGCCGGCCTGGGGCAGCGCCCTGACCCATCCCTGGCTGACCACCGACTATTCCGAGGCCCTGGCCGAGTTCATCACCCCGCCCCTGCGGGGCTCGGGCGCGGCCCTGGACTTTCTGGCCGACCTGCAGAGTTACGCCTACCGGCGCCTGCCCGAGGAGATCCTGTGGGCCACCTCCATGCCCTGCGTGCTGGCCGGCGACGAGAACATCCCCATCGCCGAGTACGGCGAGTCCAACCCGGGACGCATGAAACACGTCTACCGGGTGGGCCTGGGTTACCGCTACGGACGGGTCATGCAGGTGATCGCCGGCGTGCACTTCAACTGGTCCTTGCCGGCGGCCTTCTGGGAGGCCTTCGCCCGGATGCTGGGGGCATCCCCGGTGCGGGAGGTGCGCGACCAGTATTACATGGGCATGGTGCGCAACCTGCTGCGCGTGGGCTGGCTGATCCCCTATCTGTTCGGGGCCTCGCCGGCGGTCTGCAAATCCTTCTTCGCCGACGGCCAGAGCCATCTGGACCGGTTCGACGAGTACACCTTCTACGAACCCTATGCGACCTCGCTGCGCATGGGCGACATCGGCTATCAGAACAAGCGTGAACAGGGCCTGGGCATCGAGGTCTGCTACCGGGACGTGGCCACCTATGCCCGCTCCCTGCTGTACGCCGTGACCACGCCCGCGCCCGAGTGGGAGGCGATCGGCGTCAAGGTCGACGGCGAATACCGCCAGCTCAACGCCAATCTGCTGCAGATCGAAAACGAATACTACAACTGGGTGCGACCCAAGCAGCCGCTGGAGGGCCTGGAAAGCCCCGCGGTGGCGCTGCTGGACCGCGGCGTGCAGTACGTGGAGCTGCGCTCGCTGGACGTGAACGCCTATCACCCGCTGGGGGTGGACGAGGTGCAGTTGCGCTTCCTTGAGGCCCTGATGTTCACCTGCCTGCTGGCCGGCAGCCCGCCGCTGGACGCGCCCGAGCAGCAGGAGATCGCCGGCAATGTGCTGGCGGTGGCGCACCGCGGGCGCGAGCCGGGACTGCGGCTCAGCTGCAACGGCGAGGGCGTGCCCCTGCGTGACTGGGGCCAGGTGATCCTGGACGCGGTGATGCCGGTGGCGGAGTTCCTCGACCGGGTGCATGGCGGTCACGGCTACGAGGACGCGGTCGACGACCAGCTCAAGAAGCTGTTGCAGCCCGACCTGACCCCCTCGGCGCGCATGCTGGCCGAGATGCGCGATCGCGGCGAGGGCTTCTACCAGTTCGCGCGCCGCCTCTCGGTCCAGCACCACGGCTATTTCAGCACCCGCGCGCTGGACCCGGCGCGCGAGGCCATGCTCGACGAGGCGGCGGCCCGCTCCTTCGAGGACCTGGCGCGTATCGAATCGGTGCCGCAGGGGGATTTCGACACCTTCCTCGCCGCCTATTTCGCCCAGACCCACGAGGCCCTGAGGCGCTGACAGAGCCGGCAACGGATCAGGGGGTGGTGCGGTGGTTCCTGTGCTACCGGAACCCCGCGGATTGGAGGTGGGTGACGAACCGAATCAAAATCGTATTGCCGCGGAATTCAGAGCTCGGTGCCGGGCTCCACGGGGGAGGTGGCGCCCTGTTCCGAGCGCTCCGGCGCCCGGTACCAGGACAGCTTTTCGTGCAGCCTCACCACCTCGCCGACGATGATCAGGGTCGGCGGTTTGGGTTGTTCGCGTTCGGCGATGCCGGGCAGGGTGGCGATGGTGCCGGTGTGGACCTTCTGCAGGTGGGTGGTGCCCTGCTGTACCAGCGCCGCCGGGGTGTCGGCGGGCAGGCCGTGGGTCTGCAGCTCGCGGCTGATCACCGGCAGGCCCTTGAGGCCCATGTAGAAGACCACGGTCTGGGCCGGCTGGGCCAGTTGCTGCCAGTTGAGGTTCATGGTGTTGTCTTTCAGATGCCCGGTGACGAAGGTGACCGACTGGGCATAGTCGCGATGGGTCAGCGGGATGCCGGCATAGCTGGCGCAGCCCGCGGCCGCGGTCACGCCGGGCACCACCTGGAAGGGCACGCCCTGTTCGGCCAGGGTGTCGATCTCCTCGCCACCGCGGCCGAAGATGAAGGGGTCGCCGCCCTTCAGGCGCAGCACCCGGTGGCCTTGTTTGGCCAGGTCGGCGAGCAGCTGGTTGATCTCTTCCTGACGCATGGCGTGGTTGTCGCGCTCCTTGCCCACGTAGATGCGCCGGGCGTCGCGCCGGGTCATGTCCAGCACGGCCTTGGCCACCAGGCGGTCATAGACCACCACGTCGGCCTGTTGCATCAGGCGCAGGGCGCGGAAGGTGAGCAGGTCGGGATCGCCGGGCCCGCCGCCGACCAGGTACACCTCGCCCATGTCCTGCACCGGGTGGGTCTCGGCCAGTTCCCGCTCCATCAGGGCCTCCGCCTCCTCCATGTGGCCGGAGAACACCCGCTCGGCCACGCCGCCCTGCAGGATGCAGTCCCAGAAGCGGCGCCGCTGCGCCGGGTCGGTGAGCTTCTCCCGGACCCGGTCGCGGAAGCGCGCGGCCAGCTCGGCCAGGCGGCCGTAGCCGGCCGGGATCAGGGATTCCAGGCGGGCCCGGATCAGGCGCGCCAGCACCGGCGAGGCGCCGCCGGTGGAGACCGCCGCCACCACCGGCGAGCGGTCGATGACAGAGGGCATGATGAAGTTGCCGTCGGCCGGGTTGTCCACCGCGTTGACCGGCAGGCGGCGCGCCCGCGCGGCTGTGGCGATCTCCTGGTTGAGCGTCGGGTTATTTGTCGCGGCGATCACCAGCACCACTTCGTCCAGATCCTCGGGCGCGTAGGGGCGGGC
This sequence comes from Sedimenticola sp., assembly GCA_027024025.1. Taxonomy (GTDB): domain Bacteria; phylum Pseudomonadota; class Gammaproteobacteria; order Chromatiales; family Chromatiaceae; genus MONJU. The sequence goes on along the minus strand of JALVTT010000160.1, from coordinate 3,261 downwards.
GAGGTGTTCTATCTTTTTATTGTCGGCCATGCGCTGCATGCCGGGGCCCAGCTCGGGGGCCACCACGCGCACCCGGGCCCCTGCGCGCAGCAGCAGAGCGGCCTTGCGCGTGGCGATCTCGCCACCGCCGATTACGAGGCAAAGTTGTTGATTGATATCGAAAAATATGGGTAGGTGTCGCATGGCGCCGGTTTAGCCCTGTGGGTGCTGGGTGGCTCAATGTAGCCCAAGGCCGGGTCAAAACAAAACCCGGCAATATACGGCCATTTGAATATATGGTGACATAATAATATACTATGACGATTGGTTTTTCCGCCAGATATGAATCCGAGAGGTTGACGAATGCTTGTCAAAGAGATCGAAGCGACAGAATTGCAGTCGCGTCTGCAGGACGGCGAGGACATCGTGCTGCTGGACATCCGCAGTGATGCCGAGGTCGCGCAGGGGGTGCTGCCCGATTCCGAGCACCTGGCCATGCACCTGATTCCGCTGAAAATGCAGGATCTTCCCCGGGACAAGGCGATCGTGCTCTATTGTCGCAGCGGCGCGCGTTCCTATCACGCGTGCAATTTTCTGCAGCAGCAGGGCCTGGACAATGTGCTGAACCTGCGCGGCGGGATCATCGCCTGGGCGCGCCAGGGCTATGACATCGTGGCGCCACAGCAGATGCGGACCGGGAGCTTCTGATTCGGGTGCTTCCCTTGCATTTTGCAGACACTTGGAATATAAGAATTCACCGATTTTTAACCCGCAAACACAACTCAAGCTTCCTGGAGGTTGCAAATGGCTGATTTTGACGAAGAACTGGACGCATCTGGCCTGAACTGTCCGCTCCCCATCCTGCGTGCCAAGAAGGCCCTGGCGGGCATGGATTCCGGCAAGGTGCTGCGCATCGTTGCAACCGACCCGGGTTCGGTCAAGGACTTCGAGGCCTTTGCCAAGCAGACCGGCAATGAGCTGATGGAGTCCGGCGAAGAAGGCGGCAAGTTCACCTTCCTGATCAAGAAGGCCTGAGCGGCCTTTCGATTCAACCCCGATTGAGAGGGCGTAAAGATGGAAGAGAAAAAGCTTGCCATCATCGCGACCAAGGGTACGCTCGACTGGGCCTACCCGCCGTTCATCCTGGCGTCCACCGCGGCCGCGCTGGGTTATGAGGTCGAGATCTTCTTTACCTTCTACGGCCTGCAGCTGCTGAAGAAGAACCTGGACCTGAAGGTCTCGCCGCTGGGCAACCCCGGCATGCCCATGCCCATGGGCATGGACAAGTGGTTCCCGACCCTGTTCACCGCGCTGCCGGGCATGGAGGCCATGATGACCTCCATGATGAAAAAGAAAATGGCCAGCAAGGGTGTCGCCAGCCTGGAAGAGCTGCGCGAGCTCTGCCAGGAGGCCGACGTCAAACTCATCGCCTGCCAGATGACCGTGGATCTGTTCGAGATGGACACCGCGGAATTCATCGACGGCGTGGAATACGCCGGCGCGGCACGCTTCTTCGAGTTTGCCGGAGAATCTGACATCTGCATGTACATCTGACACCACGAGTTGTACCCGTCAGAGAGAAAACACCGCCCACAAGGCGGTGTTTTCTTTTCCAGAAGGTTACTTAGCAACGCTTTTCCACCCATTGCGTCGGATGTTCTGGCGGGTGCCTCAAATTTTCCGAAAGATCGACAGCAAATCAATCCCAGGTCTTCACAAGTGATTCGGTATGACGGCATGGGCCCATATAATTATGGCAATTGCCGCTTATTGGCTGGCTTGTTTGCTGTATAACTGGATCATAATCGGGTTGGAGCGAGAGGCGGATGGCCAGCGTGGAGTCATTGATCAAAGCCAATTCGGACCGGGACCTGGGCGACTACCTGCTGCAGTCGGGCAAGCTGCGCGCGGTCGATCTGGCCCGGGTGAAGCGGGTACAGGCCGAGCAGGGCGACGGACAGCGCCTGTCGCGCCTGCTGGTCCGGCTGGGCGTGGTGGGCGAGCGCGACGTGGCCGAGGCCCTGGCGCAGCTGTGCGACACCCGCGTGGTCGAGGCGGCCGAATATCCGGCCGGGGTGGAGGCCGGCAACGCCCTGTCACAGCGCTTCATGCAGGAGAACCTGGTGCTGCCCCTGGATACTGCCGGCGAGCGCGTGCGCATCGCCATGGCCGATCCGCAGGATGCGATGGTGTGCGAGATGCTGGGCTTCACCTTCTCCCGTCCGCTGGAACTCTGCGTGGGACTGCCCTCGGAGCTGGAGGCCGCGATCCGTCGCCTGGGCGAGGCCGGCGGGGACGAGGCCGGGGACGAGGCCGAGGCGCAGACCGTCGACGAGGTCAGCGATTCGGACATCGAACATCTCAAGGATCTGGCCAGCGAGGCGCCGGTCATCCGCGTGGTCAACCAGATCCTGCAGCGCGCCATCGAGCTGGACGCCTCGGACATCCATGTCGAGCCCTTCGATGGCGAACTCCGCCTGCGCTACCGCATCGACGGCGCCCTGCGCGATATGGACGCGCCGGCGGCGCGCATGGGCATGGCCATCGTCTCGCGGATCAAGATCATGGCGCATCTGGACATCGCCGAGCGGCGCATGCCGCAGGACGGGCGCATCCGCCTGCGCCTGCAGGGCCGGGATTTCGACCTGCGGGTGTCCACCATTCCGACCCTGCACGGCGAGAGCGTGGCGCTGCGCCTGCTCAACCGCGACAGCATCGCGCATGATTTCACCGCGCTCGGCTTTCCCGACGATGTGCGGCGGCGCTTCGAGGAGGTGCTGACCCTGCCGCACGGGATGATCCTGCTCACCGGTCCCACCGGCAGCGGCAAGACCACCACGCTGTACGCCGCGCTCAACCGGCTCAACACCCCGGAACGCAAGATCATCACGGTCGAGGATCCGGTCGAGTATCAGCTCGACGGGATCAACCAGATCCAGGCCAAGCCGGCCATCGGTCTCACCTTCGCCAATACCCTGAGGTCCATCGTGCGTCAGGATCCGGACGTGATCATGGTCGGCGAGATGCGCGATCTGGAGACCGCGCGCATCTCCATCCAGTCGGCCCTCACCGGCCACCTGGTGCTGTCCACCCTGCATACCAACGACGCGGCCAGCGCCACCACGCGCCTGCTGGAGATGGGTGTGGAGGACTATCTGCTCACCTCCACCCTGAACGCGGTCATGGCGCAGCGCCTGGTACGGCGGCTGTGCCCCGCCTGCCGGCGCCCGGTGGAATACACCGAGACCCTGGAGGCCCGGGTGCCGTCCGCGCCCAGATGGC
>JALVTT010000159.1 GCA_027024025.1 Sedimenticola sp. | reverse complement strand
GCGAGAAGGCCGCCGAGGCCGAGGCGCGTTTCAAGGAGGCCAAGGAGGCCTACGAGGTGCTCTCCGACGCCCAGAAACGCGCCGCCTATGACCAGTTCGGCCATGCCGGCGTGGACGGCGGCATGGGAGGCGGCGGCTTCGGGGGCGGAGGCGCCAGTTTCAGCGACATCTTCGGCGATGTGTTCGGCGATATCTTCGGCGGCGGCCGTGGCGGCGGGCGTCAGCAGGCCTATCGCGGCGCCGACCTGCGCTACAACCTCGAACTCAGCCTGGAGGACGCGGTCTTCGGCACCTCGGTCAAGATCAAGGTGCCCACCTGGGTGCAGTGCGACAGCTGCGGCGGCTCGGGCGCGCGCAAGGGCAGCAGCCCCACCACCTGCCGCACCTGTCATGGCGCCGGCCAGGTGCGCATGCAGCAGGGCTTCTTCTCGGTGCAGCAGACCTGCCCCAGCTGTCACGGGCGCGGCACCGTGATCGAAGATCCCTGCCCCGTCTGCCGCGGCCAGGGCCGGGTGCAGGAGACCAAGACCCTCTCGGTCAAGGTGCCGCCCGGGGTGGACACGGGCGACCGCATCCGTCTCGGCGGCGAGGGCGAGGCGGGCGAGAACGGCGGTCCGCCCGGCGACCTGTATGTGCAGGTCTCGGTGCGCGAGCATCCCATCTTCACCCGCGACGACGCCAACCTCTATTGCGAGATGCCGATCTCCTTCACCACCGCGGCGCTGGGCGGCGAGACCGAGGTGCCCACCCTGGACGGCAAGGTCAGCCTCAAGATCCCCGAAGGCACCCAGACCGGCAAGATGTTCCGCCTGCGCGGCAAGGGCGTGAAGCCGGTGCGCGGCGGCCCCCAGGGCGACCTGATCTGCCGCGTGGTGGTCGAGACCCCGGTCAAGCTCACCGCCGAACAGCGTCGCCTGATCGAGGAACTGGACCGCTCCCTGGCCGGAGGGGGCAGCAAACACAGCCCCAACGCCCACGGCTGGCTGGACAAGGTCAAGGGCTTCTTCAAGGACGTGGGGCTGTGAGCGGCCCCGCCACTCCGGATCACAACCTGATCTGCCGCAGAGGGCGCCAGGCACGTAAAGGTTCTCTATGAGTTGTCTTTCAATTATTCTCTGCCAACCGTCGCGTCCTTCGCGGTTGAATGATCTTTCACCGAATCAACGAGATATATCAGCATGCGAGTAGCAGTCGTCGGCGCCGCCGGGCGCATGGGCCGGAATCTGATCCAGGCCGTCAACCAGTATCCGGGCCTCGAGCTCACCGCCGCCACCGAGCGTCCCGATTCCGAGTGGATCGGCATGGACGCCGGTGAGATCGCCGGGGTGGGCCGCCTGGACGTGCCGCTGTCGCACAGCCTGACCAAGGTGGTGGACGCGTTCGATGTGGTGATCGATTTCACCGGGCCCGAGGCGACCATGGTGCACCTCGACGTCTGCCGCGAGCACGGCAAGAAGATGGTCATCGGCACCACCGGCCTGGACGACGAGCAGAAGGCGCGCATCGACGCGGCGACCGCGGAGATCGCCATCGTCTTCGCACCCAATATGAGCGTGGGGGTCAATCTCTGCTTCAAGCTGCTGGAACTGGCCGCGCGGGTGATGGGCGAGGGCTCGGACATCGAGATCATCGAGGCCCATCACCGGCACAAGGTGGACGCCCCCTCCGGCACCGCCCTGCGCATGGGCGAGGTGATCGCCGAGACCCTGGGACGCGATCTCAAGCAGGTCGCGGTCTATGGCCGCGAAGGCCATACCGGCCCCCGCGACGGCCAGACCATCGGCTTCGAGACCATCCGCGCCGGCGACGTGGTCGGCGAGCACACCGTCTGGTTCGCCACCGAGGGCGAGCGGGTGGAGATCAGCCACAAGGCCTCCAGCCGCATGACCTTCGCCAACGGCGCCGCCCGCGCCGCCGCCTGGCTGGCGGATCAGGACAAGGGACGCTTCGACATGCAGGACGTGCTGGGCCTGCGCTGAGTCTCAGCCTCGGTGATCATGCACGGGGCGGGTTGGGATGATGAAAGGCACTCTCACAGCTTTTCTCGTAACACCCGGGTCTTATCCGGCCACGGCGTAACCGCTGAGGTAGATGGCGGTGATGAGTATGCCGATCCCGGTGTACAGCCAGCGCGGCAGTTCCTGCGGTAAGTGCATCGATAGGGCCTCCCTGTTCTGGATATGGAGGCTGTATCGGTGCATCGCGTCACATCTTGAATGATCCAGGCATGGGCTTCCCCCTCACATGCCTTCCCAGAACTCCGAGTCCTTGGCCAGGAACTGGTCGAAGGGGATGTAGTGCGAGCCGTCGCAGGAGAAGTTCAGCCCCACAATCCCGTTGAAGATGTTGATCGAGCCGGCGCGCAGATAGATGGTGTCGTCGGCGAAGCGCAGGTGCTTGAAGGTCTCGAAGATCGGCTTGATGCTGGCCTTGGGCACCAGCGCGTCATGGGGATAGTCCCGGTGCGGGAAGGCCAGGCAGATATCGGGATCGACCAGATCGTCGAATTCGATGACCTGGTAGCGGTAAGGGTCGTCCAGGGTCCAGACGCTGGCCCGGCTGCTCGAGAAATGCAGCTTCAGGTGAAACACCCCGTTGTCGGTGATCAGTTCCTCCACCACCGGCAGGATCTGGTCGATGTGCTCGTCCAGGCGGCTTGGTATGCGGGTCTGCTGGAAGACCTGGCCGCGGATCGCCGGGTCGCCCTTGATCTGCCGCCAGCGCGAGGGGTCGCTGTACATCTCCTTGGTGATGGGCAGATGGCGCAGGTCGAAGTCGGCGCCGAGGTAGCCGACATGCCTGCCGTCCACCCAGACCTTCTGCACAGCGGTGACCGAGGGGCGGTTGGCGCGCAGGCTGATATAGGCCTCGGACAGCACCATGTCCAGGTCGGGGTCGAGCTGCTGCATATAGGGGCGTTCGGAGCGGTCGCGCCCGAAATCCTCCTCGATCAAACCGTCCTGGGAGGCGTTGGAGCTGATCTGCCGGGCCTCCAGATCCGTCGCGTAGAGGTAGGTCACATAGGGCACCTTGCGCATGGAGTCGAGCAGCGCGGCGTCCAGGGCCCGGCGGTCGTGCCAGGCGCCGGCCAGACGGCTGGCGGCGCGGTGCATGGGGTCGATCAGCATATTGTGCAGGGTGGCGCGCTGGCGGCGGATGCGCTGCTGCAGCGGCGAGTCGGTGGGCAGGTCTTTGATCATCCCTTCGGCTCCTTGCCGGGGCCCGGGAAGGGCATGACATTGCTCAGGCTGCCGTCCAGCTCCAGGATCTTGTTCTGGCCCTGGGCCTCGACCTGGTCGATACGGACCACCGCGTGCATCGGCACCAGGATGCGCGCCACGCCCTTGAATTCATCCTTCAGGCGTTCCTCGCCGGGGTCGATCACCAGCGAGCTGTGCTGCTCGAACAGCAGGTCGCGGATCTCGACGAAGCCGTGGATCTCGGCCTGCGAGACCTGTTGCGCGTGCAGCTGATAGAGCTTGCCGTTGTTGTGGAACAGGATACGGAAGATCTGCATGGTATCGGTCCTGGCGGAAGCCGCGATTTTCGCCCCGGACCCGCAATCCCGCAAGTCGGGATGCCCGGGCCCTACTTTGGAGTATGATGGACGGGCATTGTTGCACGGGAGTGACAGCATGGGATTTTTCAAAGACCTGGAACGCCTGCCCGTGGGCGGGTCGGTACCCCTGGAAGACGCCCTGGCGGCACTGCCCTGGAACGCCGACGGCCTGCTGCCGGCCATCGCCCAGCAGCATGACAGCGGCGAGGTGCTGATGCTGGCCTGGATGAACGAGACCGCGCTGCGCGAGACCCTGGCCACCGGGCGGGTCTGCTACTGGTCGCGCTCGCGCCGGTCGCTGTGGCGCAAGGGCGAGTCCTCGGGGCAGGTACAGATGCTCAAGGAGCTGCGCCTCGACTGCGATGGCGACACCATCCTGTGCCGGGTCGATCAGACCGGACCCGCCTGCCATACCGGGCGGCGTGACTGTTTCTATCTCAAGGCCGATGGCGACCGCCTGGTGATCGACCAGGAACCGCTGATCGACCCGGAGACGCTGTATGGAAAGTGAGATCCGCGTCGAGCCCATCCCGGCCTTCGACGACAACTACATCTGGCTGCTGACCCACGGGGACCGCCCGCACTGCGCGGTGGTCGATCCGGGCGACGACGAGCCGGTGCGCGAGGCCCTCGCGACGCGCGGCCTGCGGCTCGAGGCCATCCTGGTGACGCACAAGCACGGCGATCACGTCGCGGGCATAGACGGGCTCAAGGCCGACTGGCCGGAGGCGGTGGTCTATGGCCCCGCCCATGAACCCATCCGCGGCGTCGAGCAGCGCCTGGGCACGGGCGACGTGGTGCAGCTCGACGGCCTGGACCTGGCCCTGGACGTGCTGGATGTGCCGGGCCACACCGAGGGACATATCGCCTACAGCGCGCCCGGTCTGCTGTTCTGCGGCGACACCCTGTTCGCCTGCGGCTGCGGGCGGGTGTTCAGCGGCACCTTCGAGCAGCTCAGCGAGTCCCTGCGCGCCCTGGCCGAGCTGCCGGTCGATACCCGCGTGTACTGCGCGCATGAATACACCCTGGACAACATCGGCTTTGCCAAGTGGGTGGAGCCCGACAATCCCGACCTGCGGGTGCGCGAGGAGCGGGTGCGGGCCCTGCGCGAGGCGGGCCGGCCCAGCGTGCCCTCCAGCCTGGGCGAGGAGCTGCTGAGCAACCCCTTCATGCGCACCGACCAGCCCGCGGTGGTCGCCGCCGCCAGCCGCTGGGCCGGGCGCGAGCTGGCCTCCCCGGTCGAGGTCTTCACCGCCCTGCGCACCTGGAAGGACAAGGAGTACGACTGATGAGCGGCATCCTGATCAAGAACGCCCGGCTGGTGAACGAGGGCGAGGTGCGCGAGGGCGACCTGCTGATCCGCGACGGACGCATCGCGCGCATCGGGGGCGAGATCCCGGCCGGCGGGGCGCGGGTGATCGAGGCCGATGGCCTGAGCCTGATGCCGGGCATGATCGACGACCAGGTCCACTTCCGCGAGCCCGGCGTGACCTACAAGGCGGACATCGCCACCGAATCCAGGGCCGCCGTGGCCGGCGGCATCACCAGCTTCTTCGACATGCCCAACACCAAGCCGCAGACGGTCACCCTGGAGGCGCTGGAGGACAAGTTCGCCCTGGCCGCCGGGCGCGCCTGGGGCAATTACGCCTTCTATCTGGGCGGCACCAACGACAACATCGACCAGATCCGGGCCCTGACTCCGGGCCAGACCTGCGGGGTCAAGGTCTTCATGGGCGCCTCCACCGGCAACATGCTGGTGGACGATCCGGCCACCCTGGAAGCCATCTTCCGCGACTGTCCGACCCTGATCGCCACCCATTGCGAGGACACGCCCACCATCCAGGCCAACGAGGCGCGCTACCGCGAACAGTACGGCGAGCGGATTCCGATCGAATTCCACCCCCTGATCCGCAGCGAGGCGGCCTGCTGGAAATCCTCGTCCCTGGCGGTGGAACTGGCCCGGCGGCATGGCACCCGGCTGCATGTCCTGCACCTGACCACGGCGCGCGAACTGGAACTGTTCGAGCCCGGCCCGGTGGAGGGCAAGCGCATCACCGCCGAGGCCTGTGTCCACCATCTCTACTTCAGCGACGCGGACTACGCGCGGCGCGGCAGCCAGATCAAGTGCAACCCGGCGGTCAAGACCGCCGCCGACCGCGCCGCCCTGCGCGCCGCCCTGGCCACGGATCGCATCGACGTGATCGCCACCGACCACGCGCCGCATACCTGGGACGAGAAACAGGACCCGTCCTACTTCAAGGCCCCGGCGGGCCTGCCGCTGGTGCAGCATGCCCTGTGCATGGCGCTCGAACTGGTGCACGACGGCGAACTCGACATCGCCCAGGTGGCGCGCAAGACCGCGCACGCCCCGGCAAGCCTGTTCGGCATCAGGGAACGCGGCTATCTGCGCGAGGGCTACTGGGCCGACCTGGTGCTGGTGGACATGGACCGCCCGCAGACCGTGATCCGCGACGACGTGCTCTACAAATGCGGCTGGTCGCCGATGGAAGGCGAGACCCTGCGCTCCTCGGTGGTGATGACCTTCGTCAACGGCGAACTCAAGTATGAGCGTGGCGAGTTCCACGGCGGCCCCGGCGGACAGCGCCTGCAGTTCGACCGTGGTTGAATGCAGTCGGACAGCCCCGTAGGGTGCCGGTGACGGAGGAACCGCACCATCAACACTCGGCGATGGCCCCCTTGTCCACCCCCTCGAAGGCCTGCACCCGGAAATGGTGGCCCGGATGCTCCGCCGCCAGGGTCTCGGCGATGTGCCGGGCCAGATTCTCGACCGTCGAGTCGCTATCGACCAGGTAACAACGCGCCGAGGGCAGGCGCAGCAGAAAGCGCCCCTGGGCACTCTCGTAGCTGAACCAGGTGTCGCCGTCCTGTTCCTTGTCCATGTCCTCGCGGTGCCCGATGTAGATGTCCCGCCAGCGCTCGCACCAGTCGGCCTCGAGCCGGGTGTCGCGCTGTCCGTCGCGTTCGATGATCAGGCGCGAACGGTGGCCGTGGGCGATGCGCTGGCAGTTGCCGCAATGGTGCTTGAGACCGTGGCTGTAATGATAGAAGGCGCCCTCGATGGCCTCGGGGCCCAGGCGCACCCGCAGGGACGCGACATTGGCGGGCATCTGCGGGCGCAGGCGCGCCACGATGGCCGCGGCAACGCTGTCCGGGGTGACCGCCTCGGCGGGGATACGGCACACCGCCTGTTCGGGGCTGCTGTGCTGGATGAACCCGCCGTCCCGGGTATGGAAGTTGAGGTGCGACATGCCCCGGCGCGGATGCTCGTCCAGCCCGGCATAGTCCATCGGGATCAGCAGGCGGTGGTCGAAGTCCTGGTCCACCAGGGTCTTGATCGAACGCTTCACCTCGGCGAAGTCCAGGACCATGCCCTGCGCGTCCAGATCACCCCCGATGGCCACATCGAGCAGCCAGCTCTCGCCGAGCAGCCCGCGTTGCGGGTGCAGGTAGGAAAAGTCCAGGGTGGTCAGCCGGTTGACGAAGAGCTGGGGCATGGCCTCACCGGACGGTTGGAAGTGGAGCCACTGGGCGGAATCGAACCGCCGACCTACTGATTACGAATCAGTTGCTCTACCGACTGAGCTACAGTGGCCAGGGGAGCGGAATTATATTTCATCGTCTCCGGTGGCGCCATCGGGTTTCGGGCGTGTTCCCGGTGCGGTGCGTGCCTCACCGCACGACCTGTTTGCCCCCTCCCCAGCCCTCCCCCGCAAGCGGGGGAGGGAGTACTGGGCTCAGCCGCGGGCCGCGGTCCAGGCGTAGGGCGCGGGATCGACGATGGGGCTGCGTTCCAGGATCAGGTCGGCGGCCAGGCGCGTCGAGGCGGGTGCCAGGACCACGCCGTTGCGGAACTGTCCGGCATTGATGAACAGATCCTCCAGCTCCGGGTGGCGGCCAATGTAGGGCACGCCGGCCGGGGAACCGGGGCGCAGCCCGGCCCAGTGGCGCAGCAGGGGTTTGTCGCACATCACCGGGAATCGCTGGCACACCAGGGTCTGCAGCTCCTCGCGCATGGCCTCGGTGGTGGACTTGTCGAAGCCGACCTCCTCCATGCTGCTGCCATACAGCACCAGGCCGTCACGCCGCGGGATGATGTAGCGCTGCGCCTCCAGGGTGATGCGGCGGATGGTGCCGGGCTCGGTGCGGAACAGCAGCATCTGGCCGCGTACCGGGCGGATGTCCGGCGGGGTGGGCAGATCCTTCAGCAGGTCGCTGCTCCAGGCCCCGGTGCAGACCACGACACGGTCGGCCCGCAGCGTGCCGGCGGCCGTCTCGGCCCCGCCGCAGCGTCCGCCCTCGCAGCGCAGCCCCAGCACCGGGGTGTCGGTGAGGATCTCCACCCCGCGCCGCTGCAGGTCTGCCAGCAGCGATTTACCCATGCGCGGATTGCGCAGTTGCCCGACCTGGGGCATCCACAGTCCCTGCTCCGGCGGATGGGCGACCTCGGGCTCCAGTTCGTGGAAGGTCTGTCGATCGATCCGCTCCATGGGACGCCGGTGGCGTTCGGCCCAGGCCAGGGCGGTCTCGATCTCCTCGTCGGCCACCATGAGCATGCCGCTGCGGGTGAATTCCGGGTCGATGCCGGTATCAGCGTGCAGGGTCTCGCACAGCTCGGGATAGACCTCCTGACTCCAGCTGGCCAGGGTGGTGATGGCGTCGAGATAGCGCCAGGGAAACAGCGGCGAGACGATGCCGCCACCGGCCCAGGTGGATTCACGCGCCGGCTGCTGGCGCTCGACCAGGGTGACCCGGCAGCCGGCGGCCTGCAGCTCGCGCGCGGTCAGCATGCCGATGATGCCGCCGCCGATCACCAGGATGCGTGTTGTCATGATGCTCGTTCACAAAGCCCGTCCGGATACGCAGTCTAACATGCTCGGCCCGGCGCCCAGGGCAGGGAAACAGATCCGCTTAATGACGCTGGCGTGGGCTTTACCAGCAGCTTGCCGGGGTTTTGGTGCCAAGCTGGTCTAACTTAAGACTCAGGCAGCCAGTATCTTTCAATTGCTGGTTCGTGGCCGCGGCTGTGAGGGTGAAAGAGGACCCGCTGATGGGAACGGTGGCCGTGATGTTATAGATGCCACTGCCGCTGGCGACGATCCCACCGTTATTGTCGATTCCGATCGTCGTGGCACTATAGCCTATGGAAGTCAGGGACGCGCCGTACAGGTGATTCTCCATGTAATATTTTTCTTCCTGCGCGGCAATGTTGGCCAGCGCAACCTTGGCGGCGGCACGGTTAGCCTCCAATCTATGGTTGGTGTAGGCCGGGATGGCCATGGCGGCCAGTATCGCAATGATCGCTACCGCGATCACCAGCTCAATGAGCGAAAAGCCGAGCCAGTTGGCTTTATTTCGGAAAAGCCTAGTATTGACTGTATTCATGGTCTTGATCCCAGAAGGTTAGCCAGGTCCGGCCGGCGGGCCGCCCCGCCGGCCGGGATGGGTTCAGCCGTTATCGCCGCTCATCAGTTGTTAAGTAATTCGCCCCACGATACCCGATAGGGATTCCTTAGCCAGGCCGGGCGGGACACGGTATCCAGCGGCCTGACGGGGGGTGGCGCCTTCTTTTCGGCGTCTTTCTTATCGACGTCTTCGTCATCACGATCTTCTTGATCATCGCCAAGATTATGATGTTCGTGATCATCCGACCGGCGCCGCTTGTGACGCTCCCGCTTCCTTTCTCCTTTGATTTCCGCCCAGTGACGGCGGTAATACTCGAATATCGTATAGGGCTTGTTCGTGGCGGTATTAAAGACCGTGTTGCCACTGGAGTCCTTATAGGTATCTTTTGTCGATTTATACTCGTTCGCGCACGGTCCTTCCCAGTGCCAGAATAGGGTGGATTCCCACAGCAGTCCGCTTTTGATGCCAACAATCTTACCGGCGGCATTCTTGTCAAGCACGAAGGCATCACTACCATCCGGATTGACGGCCACCGCCCAGATAGTCAGAGCATCGTTACGCCAGCTTCCATCAAAGGAGCGGGTATTGGAGCGCACGCAATCTGTTTCGGTGGGTACCAGTTGGCCATTGATAATGGCGTTAACATCGAAGTAGATGCCCAATTTAGTTAATTGGGTGGAGCCACTTACGCCGCCTAGGGAGTAGATCGTCGCCGGGCTGACGGCCTTGCCCGCCATATAGTCGCCCACCAGATAGTAGGTGCTGGGATCGGCCTTGTTATAGGTCTTGTTAATGACCAGACGTCCGCCAGGCGATCTATCCGCGTTGACGATGATCAGCTTGAATTTCTGGCTGGCATTGGTGATGTCCTTGTTGATGTTATGTAGCTTGGGATCCCGCAGGCCAAAGTAGTCAACGCCAGTTACATCGTGTTTGTCGTCGTACTGATGTACATGGCCATCGGTAGAGCCGTTGCCGACGCGCGAGATGAAGGAACTGGTGTCCACGTCGAAGTGACCACCCGCCAGACCAGGACCACCATCAGTCGCGGGTGCTGGTTGAGAGTGCTTCTGGCGGTTGATAAAGAAGGTGCCACGGGTGGCGCTAAGAATGGCCGTGGTCGGCGCCGAGGTCACAATGCCATAACCTTGTAGCAGGCCGGAGATGCGGTCTTGTGGATCCAGGAGCTTTCCATTGCCGTTTCCATCGATATTGTCTTTTTTGTCTAGTACACCATCTTCGTTTATGTCATACAGAATGTGGCTGGGAGCCCCCCCGGTCAGGGTGTTGATCTCATTGGTCCAGACTTCTCCCATGGTGTTATGGGGGTCGTTTGGATCGGGAGTGGTTGGGTTGATGGTTGAGAACAGCAACCGGCCACTGCGGATCCGCAAGGGGGAAATGACTCGTTCGCCGGCGTTTAGGTCCACCAGCCAACCATCGGTGTCCTGGCCGGCCGCAGGCGTGGCAGCAGTACTAGTACGCACATTCAGCAAAACGCCGTTTTTGTTGTAACGGCCAAGGATCAGTTGCTGGACCAGGATATTACCGGTCCTGGCTGTAGTGTCCAGTTGCGCGATGCGCTGGCCGTTGAGGCGGTCATGCAGACCATAGACTGCCTGCACCGAGGTGTCTCCTGTATCCCTTGCGCCAAGCATGCGGCCAGTGCCAACCAGCACCATCAGACCGCCGTCCGGATGTTTGATGACGCGGGGTGGAATGGTGATGGGTTGTGGCGGTTGGGTGCCAGCGGTCCCAGAGGCAGGTCCCAGAAGCGTGGCAAAGGGCTGGCCCGAGAAGGCCACGGTCCAGTCGGACTGGTTACTGCTGCCTACATCAAACCGCCACAGGTGACCGTCGAGGTCGCCCGCATAGACGTAGTCCACCAGGCCATCACTGTTGATATCAACCGCGGTGGGGCTGGACAGCCCATTGGGCGCGGCGGGGCTGCCGCTGTTGGTGCTGATTTCCTTGATCAGGCTGCCGTTCTGGGCGTTCAGGATGAACAGACTGGCCTTGCCGTCGCCGACCGTGCCGTCGGCCTGGGTGTTGCTGTAGCCATTGCCAACGATCACGACCCATTGGGTTGAGGTGCCGATCTTCATCCGGGCGATGCTCGGGCGGCTGTAGCTGTAGCCTAGGTTCGCCATGCCGCTGGAAGTGTCGCTGATTTCCCATAGCAACTTGCCGGTGACATCGGCGCTTGTTGTTGCATTGGCGTTGGAAATATCCAAGGCAAAGAAGGCCTGGCCGCCGGCGCCCAGGCCGCCTACCAGGATCTTCTTGTGGGTGGTGCCAAAGGTGACATCGGCCACGGTCATCTCGCCATTGACATAGTAGGCATGACCGTCCTTGTAAGCCGGATCTGCAAGCTTGTATAGATTCGGGATCACCTTGGCCGGGATATAGGCATAGACCTCGTCGCCTGTGCCGGCGTTGAAGGCATGCAGCATGCCGTCGTTGGCGCCTACAAAAACCAAGTTATTGCTCATATTTGTGGCATCGTATTCCACATAGACAGGGGTTGAGTGAATGATATCCCCCAGTACTGTGGCACGGGTGCGGTAGGTAATGCCCTCTTTACTGCGATCACCACGCAGGTAGTCCATAAGTTGCTGTGAGCCTTTCAGCGCGGCTTGCTGGGTGCTGGACAGATTACCGATCTGAGAGAACATCACCGCGCTGCCGGTGCTGTCGTTGAGCGTGAAGATCTTTCTGTTGGAGAAGCTCGTGGCGTCTAGCTGGATCTTGGCGCTCCAGTTGGGTATGTAACTGCTGCCGTTGGTGACCACAGTGCCATTCTTGTCAAGAATCTGGCCGCTGGCGTTGACGTTGAGGGATTCGAGATCACCCCACCACTGTTTATCATTGAAGGAGGCTCGGAAGATCTTGGCCTTGCCATCGGCCAGGCCGGGCTTGGTCAGGGTGTAGGCGGCGGCCGAGCCGACCGGCTGGTTGGCCGGGTCGAAGTAGTTGGCGGCCTGCGCGGTGCCCAGGCCCAGGCAGAGGCCCAACAACCCAAGGATGCGGATGGATCGAATATTGAACATTTTCCTGTCTCCTTTACGAGCTTTTTCTCACGGTATAGATGCTTTGCAGCACCTTTTTCCCATTGCCCTGAGTACCATGAGATAGGATGCGGAACACATAGACCTGCATGGTCTGGCTTGTGTTATTTCCTGTCTCAATGCCTAGATAGGCTTTTTTCACTGTGTCAGTGCCTAGATATTCCACGGCGTACCGCTGGTTGCTTTTGTTGGGAACGGACAAGGAGTCCGTGGCATCCCATTTCATATTGGCTAGGTTGATGGCGGTACAACCATTGATATTGAGTCCAGGCCGAGCGTAATACCCTGTGTTACAGCTATACGCGGTTCCCTGGCTCAGAGTATTGGCCTGGGTGTTCATTTGGTTCTCCGCATAGGCACGGGCGGCTTCTGCGCGTTGGAAGGCCACCGTGCTGGAGGCGGTGTTGCCTGCCATGCGCATCTCCAGCAGGCTGGAGTTGAACAGATAGAGGCCAATCAGTGACAGTACGATCAAAAGTACGATGGAAACGATCAGGACCGCGCCGTTTTGTCTGTTGAGTGGATTGCGCATTTCCTTAACCTCCATAGGCCCGTGTGTTGCGTGCGGTAACGGTGGTCGAAAATACACGCGCCAGATTCTTCTGGGGAATGCTGATGTTGGCATCGCCAGCGTAGAACGTCTGGGTGCCAGAGCCGCGCCGGGGGTCCGTCGTAATGCTCCGGGTGAGGATGTCCAGTTTGATGGCCTTGATCTTGCTCCAGTCGGTGGCTAGTCCCGTGGCGGAATACAGTCTGGGCATCTGTGCCGCAGTCTTGAATTGGTCCGGATAATTGTCATCGTTATTGTCGATGCCGTAAGTAACTTTAAGGTTGGCGATACCCTCAACCAAGGGTTCGGTAATGACCGCACCATTACTAATGCGGGCCCGCATTAGGGTGGGGATGCCGTCCCCCTGAGCGGCAGACCAGGAACGAATGTAGAAAGTCTGTGTTCTGACACGGTAGAAGGCGGTTACCGCAGAGTTGTTTGTCAACTGGCGGGCGCAATCGACCCGGCTGACACCCGCCGAACAGTTGAGCAATGCGTTGGCGCAATTACGCCCAGAGGTGTTCCTGCATTGGAAAATAACGCCGCCGCTGGCACCGCTTAAGAAGAACAGCCCGTTTTGGCTCAGGAGGCTGTCTAGTACAGGGTTCAAGGCGGTCGGGTTGTTTGGGTCGGCGGTAAGCACTTCAGTGTCGGGGTCGATATAGGTGGCGGCCAGGATATCGCTGCCGGGCTGGACATCGCTGAGGCCGCAATTGGTAAAGACTTGAGGCCCGCGGCTGGGGACATTGTCCTCGCCAAATAGAGCCGGGGTTGTCTCGCCCGAGGGCGGCATGGCCAAGGCCGTGGCCCAATCGAAGGCCTGATTGGTGGCGTTAAAGCAGTTGTTGGTAATGTTGGGTTTGAGCCCTGTTACGCTGGTGACTTTGACGGGCGATAAGGGGTAGGTGAGACCCAGGCTGCCGGCCATGCGCACGGCATAGCCCATAATATTGGCGGCGATACGTCCACTTTCTTGGACGTCGCCCAACATCTCGAGGCTTTTTTGTGATTGCCGGGTGCCAACAAACAGGTTGAGAGCGCCAGCCATCAGTATCAGGCCCAGCGCCAGCGCGACCATGAGTTCGACCAAGCTCAGGCCTCTCATGCGATATGTATGTGTTATAGGCATTTTCATAATCTGACCAAAACGGTATAGCAGGCACCCTGCTGGTAGCTTTTGTTTGTTGCGTTATCGCGTTGTTTGCGGTTATCCCACAGTACGGTCACTGCTGCGGTATTGCCTGTTGCGCTTGGAGTCAGTCCAAGCGCGGGACATTGCTGGTTTTTGTCTTTGTTAAAGAAATGCAATCCTTCGATGTTGGAGTTATTGGTGTTTACGATCGAAATATTCGTGGTGCCATTGGGCAGCTCACGGGCTACGGTTGCGGTGCTCCACCTATAGAGGTCGAACTGGGCCAGTTCCGCCGTGGTGCAAATGGTGTTACGGCAATCTTTAGTGAGGGCGGCTGGTGGCGTGCTGGTGTAGGTTGACAGTGCCGAAGGGTTGGCCCGGATGCGGTCTCCCATGTCGTAGGCGAGGAGTACGGCTTGCGAGCTGATGTACGCGCTGTCCGCGCTTTTGAGGCTGTTAGCGAACAATCCGGCGACTCCTAACAAGCCGACGGCCAGGATGATCATGGCTACCAGCACTTCGATCATGCTGAAGCCTCGTTCCTTGTAAGATGGATGAAGATGATTCATGGGCATGAGACCCCGCTTGAGAGACGCACACGACCGGTCACCGAGATGCCGATAGATTTGCCAAGATTGCCGGTACGGTTATCGCATAGTTTGAGCGAGATAGCGCGTATAACCCTGCCGGATGACGCATAGGTCACGGAGGTGTAAGCACTGGAAAGTTTTTGTCCCGAGGGTAACGAACCATGGGCATGGATGCGCGTGTCTTGGCCATCCACCATACCATTACCATTACTGTCAACAAACGCAATCCATCCTTGAGACCAGTCTCCCGTGGTGCTGCAGGCCGTGTGATTTCCGCCGCTTTGGCAAACTGTCACGTTTTTCAGGCGCTTGACAGCTTCTGACCGTGCCAGGTTTAACGCGTGAACGAATTCATTGCCAGAGGCTGCTAACGCATTGTCCTTGAGTATCTTGGAAAAGTGGGGCGCTGCCATCGCGATCGCAATAACCACGATGGCCGTGGCCATCAACATTTCTATCAATGTAAATCCGGAATTTTTCATGCTTCGAATTCTAATCGGTGATTAGAGTGGGGCAAGGATGAACCGATCAGCGGTTGATCTCATCCGACGAATGGGGGGGCTTGGGAACCGCGTCACAGTTATGAGGTGCATCGTGCGGGGCTTGTTCAGTCAGCGCGCTCCGCCAGGCTCTTGGGCAGGCCGAAGACCACGGTCTCCGGTTCGCCGCTGTCCTCGCTGACCGATTCCGCCCCCCATTCGCGCAGGCGGTCGATGACGCTGTCCACCAGGACCTCGGGGGCCGAGGCGCCGGCGGTCACGCCGATGGTCCGCACGCCGTCCAGCCATTCCCTGCGGATGTCTTCCGGCCGGTCCACCAGCCAGGCCGGGCGGCCCTGTTTTTCGGCGATCTCGCGCAGGCGGTTGGAGTTGGAACTGTTGGGCGAGCCGACCACCAGCACCAGGTCGCAGTGCCGGGCCAGGCGCTTGACCGCGTCCTGGCGGTTCTGGGTGGCATAGCAGATGTCGTCTTTCCTGGGGCCCTTGATCCGGGGGAAACGCGCCCGCAGGGCCTCGATCACCCGCGCGGTGTCGTCCATCGACAGGGTGGTCTGGGTGACGAAGGCGAGTTGTTCGGGGTTGCGGATCCGCAGCGAGGCCACGTCCTCGGGGGTCTCGACCAGGTGGATGCCGCTGTCGCCGGCCCGCTCGCAGCAGTACTGGCCCATGGTGCCCTCGACCTCGGGGTGGCCGCGGTGGCCGATCAGGATGACCTCGTGCCCGGCCCGGCAGTGACGCGCCACCTCCAGGTGGACCTTGGTCACCAGCGGACAGGTGGCGTCGAACACCTGAAGATTGCGTGATTCGGCCTCCTCGCGCACCGCCTGGGAGACGCCGTGGGCGCTGAAGATGACGGTGCCGCCATCCGGCACCTCGTCCAGTTCGTCCACGAACACGGCGCCGCGCGCGCGCAGGCCCTCGAC
Organism: Sedimenticola sp.; assembly: GCA_027024025.1. Taxonomy (GTDB): domain Bacteria; phylum Pseudomonadota; class Gammaproteobacteria; order Chromatiales; family Chromatiaceae; genus MONJU. Next base: position 4,408 of record JALVTT010000159.1, on the reverse strand, counting down.
CACGAAGCGGTTGTGCACCACCTCGTGCCGCACATGGATGGGGGCGCCGAAGTGTTCCAGGGCGCGTTCGACGATCTCGATGGCGCGGTCGACGCCGGCGCAGAAGCCGCGCGGATTGGCTAGCAGGATCTTCATGCGCGCATTGTAACGGTTGGCGCGGGATGGCGGGCGGCTATTCCGGCGCCACGTCCAGGATCTTTACCCGGAAGACCACCGTCTGGCCGGCCAGCGGGTGGTTGAAGTCCACCACCACCTCGTCGCCCTCCAGGGCGCGGATCACGCCCATGGTCTCGCCGCTCTCGCCCACCGCGAAGCTCATGATCTGGCCCGGTTCCGGGACCAGATCGCCGAAGTCGCTCAGCGGCAGACGGTGCACCAGGCCGGGCTCGGGCTGGCCGTAGGCCTGCTCGGGGCTGAGGGTCAGGGTCTGCTCGTCGCCGGCCTTGAGCCCGTACAGCGCCAGTTCCATGGCCGGCTGGAAGGTCTGGTCGCCCATCTCGAAGCACAGCGGTTCCTCGCCGAAGGTCGAGATGGCCTCGGTGCCGTCGGGCAGCGACAGCGAGAAGTGCAGGGTGACCCGCGCGCCGGGCGCGATCTCGCGCGCGCCGCTCATGCGCCGGCCTGTTGCGCGGCGATCTCGCGCAGGGTGGGCACGGCCAGGCCCAGCCGGTCGGCGTGCGCCAGGGCGCGTTGCAGCCGCGCCGGGGCCGAGCGGCCCATGCACGGGTGTCGCGGGTCGCCGTCGAAGGCGGCCAGCATGCCCTGGATCAGGGCCTCGCGGTCGAAGCGGTGCCCGGTCAGGGCCTCCTGGATGTCGATCACATCGCTGGCCACGGCGCGCGCCAGGGCCTCGTGCTCCCGCCACAGGGTGCCCACGTCGCCGCCCACGCGCAGGCCGGCGATATTGGTGGTCAGGATGTAGACGTTCTTGAGCACCAGCTCGAAGCGCATCGCTTCGGCCGAGGCGACGGCCCGGGCCGGCAGGTCCAGGGTGGCCAGCGCATCGATCAGCAGCTGCGCCCGGGGGCCGAAGGCGGGGGAGGGGATCAGGGGCCTGGAGTCCTGGCCCTTCTTCTTTTCGAACCAGACCGAGATGACGGTGGGTTCGGGCAGCCCGGCATAGTCGTCCGGCAGCAGTTCGTTCTGCAGCAGCGCCACGCGGCCCCGCCAGGGGCCGGGGAGCTGTTCCAGCACCGCCTGCAGGGCATTCTCGCCGACCGCCACCAGCACCAACTCGGGCGAGGGCAGGGCGTCGGCCAGATCCTGCATATCGGTCTCCCGGGTGACCGGGTACACGGGGTGGCCCAGGCGCAGCAGGCCGCGCGCGAACACGCTGCCCATCTCGCCGATGCCGATGACCACCACGGGAAGCTTGATGCTCATTCGATATCCTTCTGCCACAGGGTCTCGCGGCCGCCCTCGCGCCGCGCCAGGGTGCGCGCCATCACGAACAGCAGGTCGGAGAGCCGGTTGAGGTATTTCAGGGTGGCGGAGTTTACCGTTTCTTCGCGCGAAAGTCGCAGCAGGGAGCGCTCGGCCCGGCGGCACACCGCGCGCGCCTGATGGCAGTGCGCGGCGGCCAGGCCGCCGCTGGGCAGGATGAATTCCCGCAGCGGGGGCAGTTCGGCATTGAGTTCGTCGATCCAGATCTCCAGGCGGGTGGCCCAGGCCCCGCGCGCGAGGGCCTGGTCCGGCATGGCCAGCTCGCCGCCGAGGTCGAACAGGCGGTGCTGGACGGACAGCAGCATGCCGTCGAGCGGGTCCGCGGGGATCAGCAGGGCGCGCACCACCCCGATCAGGCTGTTGAGTTCGTCCAGCTCGCCGATCGCGGTGATGCGCGCGCCGTCCTTGGCGACCCGCTCACACCCGGCCAGGCCGGTGCTGCCGTCGTCGCCGGTGCGGGTGTAGATGCGGGTCAGGCGGGGCATGGGCTATTTCGGGGCGTAACGCAGGCCGAGCGTGAGCAATCGCCCCTGGGCGGCATAGCCGCCGGCCAGCTCGTATTGTTCGTCGAACAGGTTGGTCACGCCGCCCTCGATCTGCCAGTCGGGGTCCAGATGATAACCCGCGCGCAGGTCCAGCGTGGTATAGGCCGCCAGGATGCGGTTGCTGAAGGACGAGTCGGGCCGGTCGGTCTCGCTCCTCAGGTCCACCCGGGCCCACCAGGTTCCCTGGTCCAGCCCCAGGCTGGCGTCCAGCTTGTTGTCGGCGCGGCGCGCCAGCTTGCGCCGGGTGTCCAGGTTCTTGGCATCCTGCCGGGTGTAGTTGACCTCGAACCGCCAGGGGGCCTGGCGCAGTGTGTAGCCCAGCTCCAGGCCGCGGATGCGCGCCCGCTGGGCCTGCTTCATCGAGAAGGTGGTGCTGTCGAATTCGATGAGATCCTTAATCCGGGTGTGGAAGAGGTTGAGCGTCAGCAACTGCCCCTTTCCAAGTCCTTGACGCAGGCCGATCTCGAAGGAGCGGGATTGCTCCGGCTTGAAGTTGGGGTTGCCGCCAAAGCCGTACAGGTCGTTGGCGCTGGGCGAGCGGAAGGCGGTGCCGGCATTGGCGTGCAGATGGGTCCGCGGGGCCAGCTGGTAGCCGGCGCCCAGGCTCCAGGTCAGATGCCCGCCGTAGCGGCTGTGATGCAGGCCGCGCGCGCCCGCTAGCAGCGACAGCGCGCCGGCCTGGTATTCGTCCTGCAGATAGAGGGCGCGGCTGTGCACGCTGCGATCGTAGCCGGAGCCGAACGAGGACAGCCGGGCCTGTTCCTGTTGCAGGGTGAGACCGCCGACCAGGGTCTGGGCCTCGGACGGGGTCCAGGTGTGTTGCCAGTCGAGGACCAGGCGCCGGGTATGGGCGAAGTCGGCCGACTGGTTCTCGTCGGAGTTGTCCACCGCCCGGCTCAGTTGCAGGCGGCTCGACCAGTCGTCGCTGTGGACCATGTCCAGCGCCAGACGGGTGACGCTGTTGCGCACGTCCTGGTCCACCGGGTTGTTGAAGAAGTCGAGGTACTGGACATTGCCCTGGCTCTGCCAGTGGCCCAGCTCGAAGCGCAGATCGGGGCTCAGGGCATAGCCCAGGTCCAGATTGAAGCTGTCGTGCCGGTAGCCGCGCGCCAGACGGGCGCCGGTCTTGGGCGGATAGCCGTCGGTTTTCTGGTGGCTCAGGCCGAGGCGGGCGGTAAAGGGCCCGCTGCCCCCGGAAACCTCGGTGGACAGGTCGAGGTGGCCCTGGCCGCCGGCGCTGGCCGCGGCCCGCAGGCGCGGTGTGTCGCCCCGCGCGCGGCGGGTGAAGATCTGGATGACGCCGCCGATGGCGCCGCTGCCGTAGAGGGTGGAGGCGGGGCCGCGCACCACCTCGATGCGGTCGATCATGGCGGGATCGATATGCTGCAGGGCCGTGGTGCCCAGGGTGGCCGACTGGGCCGGGACGCCGTCGATCAGGATCAGCACATGGTCGCTGGCCGTGCCGCGCATGAACAGCGAGGTGGCCTGCCCCGGCCCCCCGTTGCGACCGATCTGGATGCCGGCCAGCTGGTGCAGGATCCCGGCCACGTCGCGCGCGCCGGAGCGCTCGATCTGCTCGCGGGTGATGACGCTCACCGAGCGTACGCTGGATTCGACCGGCTCGGAGATCCGGCTCGCGGTGACGACGGTGTCGGGCAGCCAGGTGACGGCCTGCGCATTGGCGGCCAGCAGGCCGGAGACGGCCAGGGGGATCAGGTGTTTTTTCATTGTGCTCTCCAGAATGCGCACCCGCATTCGTGTCTGGGGTGTTGGAGAGCGAGCGAAACCGCGGTCGCCGGGGGCGCCGAGCCGGATCCGCCGGCCGCCCTCCGCGACCGGGTTGAAACGACAGCTCGGGCCGGTATCCGGACTGACACCTTGCATCCGTGGGATGCGGCCGACCGCGCCTTCCCGGACCGGAGTCCAGTGGCCTGTGCGGGCAGCGAGGTGATCACCGTTGCGGGGGCAGTGCCGGAATGGTCCGAGGACGCACCGGCTTCCCGTTTAACCATCGGCGGAGACCGACGGCACCTCGAGCAGGGCGGGGAGCATAAGGAGACGACAAGCGGCGGTCAAGGCCGCGGGGAGTGGGGTGGGGGAGATCCTTTCCCCGGTATAGCGGGTCAGTTGAGCAGTTCCTGCGTGACGAACAGATAGCCGAGTGCGCTGGAGATGGCGACCACCAGGATCAACTGCAACACGATGCAGGCGCCGGGAATGTCATTGCACACCTTGCCGAAAGTACAACCCATCAGGCTCTTCATTATGATCTGCCTCCCGATATGGCCCGGTCACGACCGGTCGATTTGTACCGCCCAGCGGGGATTTCCCCTAGGGACTTTCCCGAGTCTGCCACGCGCGGGGTGCCAAGGCAATCCCCTTTTTCCGGTGGTGTAATAGCGGGCCGGCGGGATGGGGGG
>JALVTT010000158.1 GCA_027024025.1 Sedimenticola sp. | reverse complement strand
CATCAGGCAGCGGAACACATACAGCACCGCGGCCGCGGCCACCGCCAGCGGGCAGTTCACATTGCCCACGACCTGCGCCGCCGTGCCGCTGAAATCCACCTCGACCGCACCGCCGTGCAGACGCAGCATGACCTGGATGGGGATGTCCCGCTGCCCCTGGCCGTCGTCGTCCAGGCAGTCGGAGAAGCGGTACGTCCCCTCGGGGATCTGCGCCAGCGCGGCCCGCGCCAGGCGCTCGGCATAGGCGTTCAGCGCCACCAGCCCCGCCCGGTAGGCATCGGCGCCGTATTGCGAGATCAGGCCGCCCAGCGCCGCCACGCCGGCCCGGTTGGCGGCCAGCTGGGCGGCGAAGTCGCCGGCCGATTCGCGCCGGTTGCGCGCCGGAGCGCTGAGCCGGTCCAGGGCCGCCTGATCAAACCGTCCGCCGCGCACCAGATGAGCGGGCGGGATCACCTGTCCCTCCTCTTCCAGGCGGCAGGAGACGGGCATGCTGCCCGGCTGCGCCGCGCCGATGTCGGCATGGTGCGCGCGGTTGACCACAAAGCCCAGCAGCGTCCCCTCATGGAACACCGGGGCCACCAGGGTCACATCGGGCAGGTGGGTGCCGCCCAGATAGGGATCGTTGAACACCACCTGATCCTCCTCGCGCCAGTCGATGCCGCGCACCACCCCGCGCATCGCATGGGCCATGCTGCCCAGATGCACCGGGATGTGCGCCGCCTGGGCGCACAGCTCGCCATCGGCGTCGAACACGGCGCAGGAGAAGTCCAGCCGGTCACGGATATTCGGCGAATAGGCGGCGTTGCGCAGCACCAGGCCCATTTCGTCGCACACCGCGTTCAGGCGGCTGGAAAAGATGTTCAGCTCGGCGGGATTCATGGGCCGCATTGTCCCGCAAGCCCGCTGCGCCCGCCACAGAATTCACGTCCGCCGCCTTCCGCGTTGCGCCAGTGGTTGAAAGCGGGCGCGCATCGTCCATAGAATCGCCCGTCACACCCGATTCGCAGCGGGATACCGTCCACCCGGACAAACCACCTGATCAAGGAGAACACCAATGGCACATGAACTGCCCGCGCTGCCCTATGAAATGAACGCCCTCGAACCGGTCATCTCGGCCGAGACGCTGGAGTACCACTACGGCAAGCACCACAATGCCTATGTCACCAACCTCAACAACCTGATCCCGGGCACCGAGTTCGAGAACATGTCGCTGGAGGACATCATCATGAAATCCTCCGGGGGCGTCTTCAACAACGCCGCCCAGGTCTGGAACCACAGCTTCTACTGGAACTGCCTCAGCCCCAATGGCGGCGGCGCGCCCGGCGGCGAGCTGGGCCAGGCCATCGACAGCACCTTCGGTTCCTTCGATGCCTTCAAGGAGGCCTTCAGCAAGTCGGCGGTCGGCAACTTCGGCTCCGGCTGGACCTGGCTGGTGAAGAATGCCGACGGCAGCATCGAGATCTTCAACACCTCGAACGCCGGCAATCCCATGACCGAGGGCAAGACGCCCCTGCTGACCATCGATGTCTGGGAACACGCCTACTACATCGACTACCGCAACGCCCGCCCCAAGTATCTCGAGGAGATCTGGAAACTGATCAACTGGGACTTCGTGGCCGGCAACTTCGCCGGCTGAACAGCCTCCCGGCCCGCCCCGCCCGGGGCGGGCCGATCTCTCTCCGCCCCCGGTTTGCTCACGCAGTCCTTATCCGAGTAAAATACTCGGGCTTAAAACATAACTATCTGTGAGATAAACCGAAAAACACAACGGGAGAGAAGTCGATGAACCCACTCAAGTCCCCCTGGGCCACCACCGTGGCCGGCATCATCCTGGCCGTGCTCATCACCCTGGGTACCGGCAACACCGGCAACGGCATGAGCCTGACCATCTGGCTGCACGTGATCTTCGGCATCACCTGGATCGGCCTGCTGTATTACTTCAACTTCGTCCAGGTGCCCGCCGTGGGCGCCGCGCTGGCCGACAAGGAGCCGGGACCGGCGGCCATCAACAAATATGTCGCGCCGCGCGCCCTGCTGTATTTCCGCTGGGCCGCGCTGCTGACCTGGCTGACCGGTCTGTCCGGCCTGGCCCAGATCGGCGGCGGCATGCAGGGCATCGTGGATGCCTTCACCCTCAACGGTCACATGGCGGTGATCGGCATCGGCGCCTGGCTGGGCACCATCATGCTGTTCAACGTCTGGGTCTTCATCTGGCCCAACCAGAAGAAGATCCTGGGCATGGTCTCGGCCAGCCCCGAGGACATCGCGCAGGCCAAGGTGGTGGCGCTGTACGCCTCGCGCACCAACACCCTGCTGTCCATCCCCATGCTGATGAGCATGGTGGGCTTCGGTCACGGCGGTTATCTGCCGCTCTGATCGGCCCGCTCGCGGACTGCCAGGCCCGGCCGGCCCCGCCGTCCGGGCCTTTTTTGTGACTACGCGGCTATACTCGGCCCCATCCATCGTCCGGAAAACCATCACGACCATGAAACGCGTCCTGGCCTTCATCCACACCGAATCCTTTGGCGGCCTGCTGTTGATGGCCACCACCGTGCTGGCCCTGGTCGCCAGCAACAGCGCCCTGGCGCCAGCCTACGACGGCTTTCTGCATATCACCATCGGCATCCACTTCGGCGATCTGGAACTGTCCAAGCCGCTGTATCACTGGGTCGATGACGGGCTGATGGCCATCTTCTTCCTGCTCATCGGGCTGGAGGTCAAACGCGAGTTTCTGGGTGGGCAGCTGTCCTCGTGGCAGAGCATCGCCCTGCCCGGCTTCGCCGCGCTGGGCGGCATGCTGGCACCGGCTGGGCTGTATCTGCTGTTCAACGCCGCCGATCCGGTGGCGCGCAACGGCTGGGCCATCCCGACCGCCACCGACATCGCCTTCGCCCTGGGCGTGCTGTCGCTGCTCGGCAGCCGCGTGCCCGCCTCGCTCAAGCTGTTCCTGCTGGCCCTGGCCATCATCGACGACCTCGGCGCCATCGTGATCATCGCCCTGTTCTATACCAGCGATCTGTCCACGCCCTCCATCCTGAGCGCGCTCGGCCTGCTGCTGGCCCTGATGGCCATGAACGCCCTGGGAGTGACCCGCAAGGCCGCCTATTTCCTGGTCGGCGCGGCGCTGTGGCTGAGCGTGCTCAAGTCCGGCGTGCACGCCACCCTGGCCGGGGTGGCGCTGGCCTTCACCGTCCCCCTGGCTCCCGGAAAGAAAGGCGGCTCCCCCCTGAAGGAGATCGAACAGGCCCTGCATCCCTGGGTCACCTTTCTGATCCTGCCGCTGTTCGCCTTCGTCAACGCCGGCGTGAGCCTGAGCGGGATTTCCTGGGCCCAGATGGCCGCGCCGGTGCCACTGGGCATCGCCCTGGGACTGTTCCTGGGCAAACAGCTGGGCGTGTTCGGCTTCAGCCTGCTGGCGATCCGGCTGCGCCTGGCGCGCCTGCCGCGCCACAGCTCATGGCTGCAGCTGTACGGGGTCAGCGTACTCACCGGCATCGGCTTCACCATGAGCCTGTTCATCACCTCGCTGGCCTTCGAGAGCGACGACCTGTTCCAGTACACCGACCGCCTGGCCATCCTGGGCGGCTCCTTCGCCTCGGGCATCATTGGCTACCTGCTGTTGCGCGCGGGCCGCCCGGCGTCCCGGGCGACATGATCTGCCACGCCCCGGACCGACAAGGGGGGCCGAAAAACGGCTTGAATACATCCCTGTGCGCTCGGCGGCATCCCTGCCGCCGACGTTTCCGGTCCCCCCGTCGGCCCGCACCGCCAATAATGATGCATCGCTCAATAACGTGGCCCGCATGTCGTGGGGGACTGCAATTTTTCGGGCCTTTTTCGTGCGGTGGTGGTAGAATACGCGCCTATTTCCCTGCGGATTGTGGAATTTTTCAGCAAAATCAATGAGTTGAATTTGCTGGCTGGTGGTTTGTTGCATTCTTGTTCCAACGGCCCGGCCGTTCGCAGACCCGTTTTCGTTTTGTATTGAACCTTATCTACTGACCAGAGACCTGACATGACTGATCTCAACCTGTATCGCAACATCGGTATCTTCGCCCACGTGGACGCGGGCAAGACCACCACCACCGAGCGCATCCTCAACCTCACCGGCAAGACCCACAAGATCGGCGAGGTGCATGACGGCGAGGCCACCACCGACTTCATGGATCAGGAGCGCGAGCGCGGCATCACCATCCAGTCCGCGGCCACCACCTGCTTCTGGAAGGACCATCGCCTGAACATAATCGACACCCCCGGGCACGTGGACTTCACCATCGAGGTGTACCGCTCGCTGAAGGTGCTCGACGGCGGGGTGGGCGTGTTCTGCGGCTCCGGCGGCGTGGAGCCCCAGTCCGAGACCAACTGGCGTTACGCCAACGAGTCCGAGGTGGCGCGCATCATCTTCGTGAACAAGCTGGACCGCCTGGGCGCGGACTTCTACCGCGTGGTGGACCAGATCCGCGACGTGCTGGGCGCCAACCCGCTGGTCATGACCCTGCCGATCGGCACCGAGGACGATTTCGTCGGCGTGGTCGATCTGCTGACCCGCAAGGCCTGGATCTGGGACGACTCCGGCGATCCGCACAAGTACCGCACCGAGGACGTGCCGGCCGATATGGCCGACAAGGTCGAGGAATACCGCGAGCAGCTGATCGAGACCGCCGTGGAGCAGGACGACGATCTCATGGAGGCCTATCTGGAAGGCGAGGAGCCCTCCGTCGAGGACATCAAGCGCTGCATCCGCAAGGGCACCATCGCCCTGGACTTCTTCCCCACCTACTGCGGCTCGGCGTTCAAGAACAAGGGTATCCAGCTGGTGCTGGACGCGGTGGTGGACTACCTGCCCAGCCCCACCGAGGTCGATCCCCAGCCCGAGGTGGACATGGAAGGCAACGAGACCGGCGAATACGCCATCGTCGATCCCGACCGCCCGCTGCGCGCGCTGGCCTTCAAGATCATGGACGACCGCTTCGGCGCCCTGACCTTCACCCGGATCTATTCCGGGCGCCTGAAGAAGGGCGACACCGTGCTCAACACCTACACCGGCAAGACCGAGCGCATCGGCCGCATCGTCGAGATGCACGCCGACGACCGCAAGGAACTGGACTCCGCCCAGGCCGGTGACATCATCGCCCTGGTGGGTCTGAAGAACACCCAGACCGGTCACACCCTGTGCGACCCGAACAACCCGGCGACCCTGGAACCGATGGTGTTCCCGGATCCGGTGATCTCGATCGCCATCAAGCCCAAGGACAAGGGCTCCACCGAGAAGCTGGGCGTGGCCCTGAACAAGATGATGCAGGAGGACCCCTCCTTCCGTGTCGAGACCGACGAGGACTCGGGCGAGACCATCATCAAGGGCATGGGCGAGCTGCACCTGGACATCAAGGTGGACATCCTCAAGCGGACCCACGGCGTCGAGGTCGAGATGGGCAAGCCCCAGGTGGCCTATCGCGAGACCATCACCCAGTCCGTCGAGGACAGCTACACCCACAAGAAGCAGACCGGTGGTTCCGGCCAGTTCGCCAAGATCGACTACCGCATCGAGCCGGGCGAGAAGAACAGCGGCTTCGAGTTCGAGTCGGTGGTGACCGGCGGCAACGTGCCGCGCGAGTTCTGGCCGGCGGTCGAGAAGGGCTTTGCCATGAGCATGGAGGAGGGCCCGCTGGCCGGCTTCCCCATGCTGGACGTCAAGGTGACCCTGCTCGATGGTGGCTTCCACCCGGTGGACTCCTCGGCCATCGCCTACGAGATCGCCGCCAAGGCCGCCTACCGTCAGTCCATGCCGAAAGCCGGCCCGCAGCTGCTCGAGCCGATCATGAAGGTCGATGTGTTCACCCCGGAGGACAATGTGGGTGACGTGATCGGCGACCTGAACCGCCGCCGCGGCATGATCCAGGGCCAGGAGCCCGGCCCGACCGGCGTGCGCGTCAAGGCCGAGGCCCCGCTGGCCGAGATGTTCGGCTACATCGGCGACCTGCGCACCATGACCTCGGGCCGCGGCCAGTTCTCCATGGAGTTCTCGCACTATGCGCCGTGCCCGAACAATGTGGCCGAGGAGGTCATCAAGGAAGTGAAGGCCCGCAAGGCCGCTGAATGAGCGACATCGTCGTCGCGTCATCGAAAAAGCCGGGCCGGGTGCCCGGCTTTTTTTCGAGGTGATGGTGCGGTTCCTGCGTCACCGCACCCTACCAAGGCATTCCCCCCCCCCGCTTGCGGCATGACTGTCCGGGGAAAATGAACAAGACTTCTACCGTCGGCAAAGTGCCGTGCTTTTGCCGGGAGCGCCGGCGTCTCGCCGGCATTCCGACTTGTTGCCGCTGCGCGGCAGGCCATTCTTGATGCGGGCGGCGGCCCGCACGCGCGTTCCTTTTACTCGCGCTGTGCGCTCGCCCTTCGGGTCGGCCTGCGGCCGATCAAGGCTGAAGCCTTGTCTTTGCTTGCCCAAAGAAAAGGAACCAAAAGAAAGGGCACCCGAAGGCTTGCCCTCCGCTGCGCTCCGGGTGCCCTGCGCTTCTCGGCCCGGAAGCGGCGCTGCGGAATTGTCTCGGGGCATCCCTGCCCCTCGCCCTTCGGGCGCCGCAAGCGGCGACAATCCGGCTCCTGCCGGATTGATCGCTCCCTTCGGTCGCTCAGACAGTCCTCGCGCTGATCGCTTCCGGTCCTGCGATGCTCGGCTGCGCCAACGGGACCCGAGCACTCCGTAGCCAACTCCACGGCGCGATTTGAGTCTGTCCCGCATCAATACCTGCTCAGCGCTTGCGCGGCGGCATCAGGTCGGTGATGGTGCCCTCGGCCATCTCGGCGGCCATGCCGATGGACTCGTTGAGGGTCGGGTGCGGATGGATGGTCAGGCCGATGTCCTCGGCGTCCGCGCCCATCTCCAGCGCCAGCACCGTCTCGCCGATCAGCTCGCCCGCGTTGCGCCCGACGATGCCGGCACCGAGGATGCGCCTGGTCTTGGGGTCGAAGATCAACTTGGTCATGCCCTCGTCGCGGTGAATGCCCAGGGCGCGCCCCGAGGCGGCCCAGGGGAACACGCCCTTTTCGATCTCGATGCCCTTTTCCTTCGCCTCGGTCTCGGTCAGCCCCATCCAGGCGACCTCCGGATCGGTATAGGCCACCGAGGGGATGGTCATGGGGTCGAACAGCGCCGGCAGGCCGGCGATCACCTCGGCCGCGACATGACCCTCATGCACCGCCTTGTGCGCCAGCATGGGATTGCCCACGATATCGCCGATGGCGTAGATGTGCGGCACATTGGTGCGCATGTGCTGATCGACCGGGATGAAGCCGCGCTCGTCCACCGTCACGCCGGCGGCCTCGGCATTGATCAGCTTGCCGTTGGGGACGCGCCCGACCGAGACCAGCACCCGGTCGTAGGTCTGGGGCTCCGGCGCGCCGTCGCCCTCGAAGCTCACCTTGAGGCCGGACTTCAGCGCCTGGATGTCGGCCACCTTGGTCTTGAGCCAGATGTTCTGCACCTGTTTTTCCAGGCGCTTCTGCAGGGGGCGCACCAGGTCGCGGTCACAGCCCGGGATCAGGCCGTCCTGCAGCTCCACGATGTCCACCTTGGAGCCCAGGGTGGAATAGACCGTGGCCATCTCCAGGCCGATGATGCCGCCGCCGATGATGAGGAAGCGCTTGGGCACGTCCTGCAGGGCCAGGGCCCCGGTGGAGTCCAGCAGGCGCGGGTCGTCGTTGGGGAAGCCGGGGATCTGCACCGGTCGCGAACCGGCGGCGATGATGGCGTGCTCGAACTCGATGCGCTTGAGGCCCTCGTCCGTCTGCACGGTCAGATGGCGCGGGCTCTCGAAGCGGCCCACGCCCTGCACCACCTCGACCTTGCGCTGCCTGGCCAGCGCGGCCAGGCCGCCGGTCAGGCGCGCCACCACCTTGTCCTTGCCCTCGCGCATCTTGTCCAGGTCGATCCTGGGCTTGGTGTAGCGCACGCCCATGACCTCCAGCCCGGCCACCTCGTTGATGACCTCGGCGGTGTGCAGCAGGGCCTTTGAGGGGATGCAGCCCACGTTCAGGCAGACGCCGCCCAGGCTGGCGTGGCGTTCCACCAGCACCGTACTCAGACCCAGGTCGGCCGCGCGAAAGGCCGCGCTGTAGCCGCCCGGCCCGGCGCCCAGTACAAGGACCTGTGTGTGGATGTCTACCTTGCTCATTGGCTGCTTCCCAGTCGGTTTGGATGTTCGGGGATTCTATCAGGATGTCGGCGGCGTCCTTCCCTGGACTTTTCCGGCCCGCTCACAGCACCAGGCGCCGGATATCTCCCAGCAGTTGCGAGAGATAGCTCGTGAATCGCACGCCCTCGGCCCCGTCGATCACGCGGTGATCGTAGGAAAGGCTGAACGGCATCATCAGGCGCGGCTCGAACTCAGACCCGTTCCACTTGGGTTTCATTTCAGCGCGCGACACCCCCAGGATGGCGACCTCGGGCGCATTCACAATGGGCGTGAACTGGGTGCCGCCGATGCCGCCCAGGCTGGAGATGGAGATACAGCCGCCCTGCATGTCGCCCGGCGCGAGCTTGCCCTCGCGGGCGCGCGTGCTGACATCCATCAGATCGCGCGCCAGATCGAACACGCCCTTCTTGTCCACATCGCGCACCACCGGCACCATCAGGCCGTTGGGCGTGTCCACCGCGATGCCGATGTTCAGGTATTTCTTGAGGATCAGCTTCTCGCCGTCCGGCGACAACGAGGCGTTGAACTGCGGGTATTCGCGCATCGCCGCGGCCAGGGCCTTCATCAGGAAGGGCATGAAGGTCAGGCGCACGCCGGCCTTTTCGGCCTGGGCCTTGAGCCCCTTGCGGAAGGCCTCCAGTTCGGTGATGTCGGCCTCGTCGAACTGGGTGACATGGGGGATGCCCAGCCAGGCGTTGTGCAGATGCTTGCCGCTGATCTTCTTGATCCGGCCCAGCTCCCGTTCCTCGATCTCGCCGAACTGGCTGAAATCGACCTCGGGCGGGCGCGGCAGCTGCAGCGGTCCGCCGGCGGCCACCTGGGGCGCGCCCTCGGCCAGGGTGCGCTTGACGAAGTCCTGCACGTCCTCCTTGGTGATGCGTCCCTTGGGGCCGGTGCCGGGCACGTGATAGAGATCCACCCCCAGCTCGCGTGCAAAGCGGCGCACCGCCGGGCTGGCATGGGCCTTGCCCTTGGGCGCGTCCGAAGGCTTGGCGATGACCGGGCGCTTGCGCGAGGGCTTCTCGCCCGGCAGCCGCTCCTGCGCGGGCGCGGGGGCCGCCGGGGCCGCTTTCGCTTCCGCCTCGGCGGCGGGCTCGGCCGGGGCCGGGGCCTGCGCCTCGGTCTCGATCTCGCAGACCGGATCGCCTTGGTTGACCCGGTCACCCACCTGGATCCGCATATCGCGCACCACGCCCGCGTGCGGCGAGGGGATCTCCATGGTGGCCTTGTCGGTCTCCAGGGTCAGCAGGGAGTCTTCCTTCTCGACGCGGTCCCCGTCGGCCACCAGGACCTCGACCACTTCGACATCCTTGAAATCGCCGATGTCGGGAATGGTCACCGGCAGCACCTGGGGCTCACCGGCGGGCGCCTGGGGCTCGGGCTCGGCCTGCGGCGCGGCGGGAGCCTCGGCCTGGCTCTCCGTCGGCGTCTCGGCAGCCTCGGCGGCCTCCGCATCGCCCTGCCCGGCGGCCTCGCCGGACTCCAGGGTCAGGATCGGATCGCCCTGGTTGATCTTGTCGCCGATGGTCACCTTGAGTTCCTTGACCACGCCGGCATACGGCGAGGGGATCTCCATGGTGGCCTTGTCGGACTCCAGGGTCAGCAGCGAATCCTCGACCTGCACGCTGTCACCCGGCCCGACCAGGATCTCGATCACCTCGACATCGTGAAAATCGCCGATGTCCGGGAGCTGAACTTCGATTATCTGACTCATCGTGAACCCCCCTGATCAGGCCTGGACCGGATTGGTCTTTTCCGGGTCGATCTTGTACGCCTTGATCGCCTGCGCGACCACCTTGGGCTCGACCTCGCCGGTATCGGCCAGGGCCTTGAGCGCGGCCACCACCACATAGTAGCGATTGACCTCGAAGTGCTTGCGCAGCTGCGCGCGCAGGTCGGAGCGGCCGAAGCCGTCGGTGCCCAGGGTGATGTAATGGCGATCACCCAGATAGGGCCGGATCTGGTCGGCATAGGCGCGCATATAGTCGGTGGCGGCCACCGCCGGACCCTTGGCCTTGTCCAGTTGCTGCGCCACATAGCTGAGGCGCGGCTTGCGGGTCGGGTGCAGCATGTTCCAGCGCTCGACATCGATGCCGTCGCGGCGCAGCTCGTTGAAGCTGGTCACGCTCCACACGTCGGCCGCCACGTTCCACTCCTCCTCGAGCAGATTGGCCGCCGCGATCACCTCGCGCAGGATGGCGCCGGAGCCCAGCAGCTGGACCCGCTTCTTCTTGCGCGAGCCCTGGCGGTACAGATACATGCCGTGGATGATGCCGTCCTCCACGCCGTCCGGCATGGCCGGCTGCGGGTAGTTCTCGTTCATCACGGTGACGTAGTAGAAGACGTTCTGCTGTTCCTCGTACATCACCTTCATGCCGTGATGCAGGATCACGCTCAGCTCGTAGGCGAAGGCCGGGTCATAGCTGCGGCAGTTGGGAATGGTGCCGGCCAGCAGATGGCTGTGCCCGTCCTGGTGCTGCAGCCCCTCGCCCGCCAGGGTGGTGCGCCCGGCGGTGCCGCCCAGCAGGAAGCCGCGCGCCTGCATGTCGCCCGCGGCCCAGGCCAGATCGCCCACCCGCTGGAAGCCGAACATGGAGTAGTAGATATAGAAGGGGATCATGGTCACGCCATGATTGCTGTAGGAGGTCGCCGCGGCGATCCAGGACGACATGGCCCCGGCCTCGTTGATGCCTTCCTGCAGGATCTGGCCCTTCTTGTCCTCGCGGTAATACATCACCTGATCGGAGTCCTGCGGGGTGTAGAGCTGGCCGACCGAGGAATAGATGCCCAGCTGGCGGAACATGCCCTCCATGCCGAAGGTGCGCGCCTCGTCCGGCACGATGGGCACCACGAAGCGCCCCACGTTCTTGTCGCGGATCAGGGTGGTGAGGAAGCGCACGAAGGCCATGGTGGTGGACATCTCGCGCTCGCCGCTGCCGTCGAGCAGGGCCTTGAAGGTGGACAGCGCCGGGATCTTGAGCGTATTGCCCTCGGTGCGCCGCGCCGGCATGTAGCCGCCCAGGGCCGCGCGCCGCTCGTGCAGATAGCGCATCTCGGGGGTGTCGGCGGCCGGCTTGAAGTACGGCGCCGAGGCGATCTGGTCGTCCGGAATGGGGATGTTGAAGCGGTCGCGGAAGGCCTTCAGCGCCTCCTCGCCCATCTTCTTCTGCGAGTGGGTGATGTTCTGCCCCTCGCCGGCCTCGCCCATGCCGTAGCCCTTGACCGTCTTGGCCAGGATCACGGTCGGCTGGCCCTTGTGCTGCATGGCCGCGTGATAGGCCGCGTAGATCTTGAGCGGATCGTGGCCGCCACGGTTGAGGCGCCAGATGTCCTCGTCGGACATGTTCGCCACCATCGCCTTGAGTTCCGGGTATTTGCCGAAGAAGTGCTCGCGCACGAAGGCCCCGTCCTTGGCCTTGTAGGCCTGGTAATCGCCGTCCACGGCCTCTTCCATGCGCTTGAGCAGCAGGCCGTCCTTGTCACGCGCCAGGAGCGGATCCCAATAGCCGCCCCAGATGACCTTGATCACGTTCCAGCCCGCGCCGCGGTACACCGCCTCCAGCTCCTGGATGATCTTGCCGTTGCCGCGCACCGGCCCGTCCAGGCGCTGCAGGTTGCAGTTGACCACATGCACCAGGTTGTCCAGACGCTCGCGCCCGGCCAGCGAGATCGCGCCCAGCGATTCGGGCTCGTCCATCTCGCCGTCGCCCATGAAGGCCCAGACCTTGCGGTCGCCCATATTGGCCAGCTCCCGGTCGGAGAGATATTTCATGAAGCGCGCCTGGTAGATGGACATGATTGGCCCCAGGCCCATGGACACGGTCGGGAACTGCCAGAACTTCGGCATCAGCCAGGGGTGCGGATAGGAAGACAGGCCGCCGCCGTCGACCTCCTGGCGGAAGCGGTTCAGATCCTCCTCGCTGAGACGGCCCTCGAGGAAGGCGCGGGCATAGATCCCCGGGGCCGAATGGCCCTGGAAGAACACCAGATCCCCCTCCTGGGTCTCGTTGGTGGCGCGGAAGAAGTGGTTGAAGCCGACATCGAACAGGGTCGCCACCGAGGCGAAACTGGCGATGTGCCCACCCAGCTCGGTGGCCTTGCGGTTGGCCTGCACCACCATCGCCATGGCGTTCCAACGGATATAGGCCCGGATCCGGCCCTCCATCGCCTGGTCGCCCGGATAGGGCGGCTGCTGGGTCAGGGGAATGGTGTTCACATAGGCGGTGTTAGCGCTGTGCGGGATGTACGCGCCGGAACGCCGCGCCTTATCGATCAGGCGCTCCAACAGATAGTGGGCGCGCTCGGCGCCTTCGTGCTCGAGCACGGCCTCGAGGGCGTCCAGCCATTCCTGTGTTTCCTGGGGGTCGATATCGGGTTTTGCTGCCATGATCTGCACCACGCGGGGTTGATTTTCGGACACGCGCACACCCGCTCCGGGCATGCATTGCGCGCAATTCAAGCAGAGACGCCAGAAAAAAGCGAACTTATTTTTCTGTTTTCAATAAAAACAACTACTTAACTATTATCAAATATAGGATACACATCTTATTTTTCCGGTCCCGCACCTCCCCATCCTTGTGGCAGGATCGGGATAGGGGCAGTCAGCATAGCTGACCGAGCCCCTCCCACACCACCCGGCATGCGGTTCCGCACCGGGCGGTTCGGGAAGTTGAGGTCATGAGAGTCGCGGCACACCCAGCCGGTCGAAGAAGGCGATCGGCATCACCGCGTTCAGCTGGTAGCGGCTGTTACGCCACCACCGCCGACTGTTCGCCGCAATGCGTCGGGCCACCTCATCCGTGGCCCCCATCGCCTTCAGTTCCCGGTACATGGTCTTGCCCCGTTTCCAGTGCTTGAGCTGCAAGGCCCGCAGGCGATGACGTAGCCATTCGTCCAGGCGTCGGAACACCCCCGGTGTCTGTGCCAGCTGGAAGTAACCCTTCCAACCGTTGACGTATTGCCGAAGGTGCTCGGCCACCTCCTCCAGGCTTCGCCCCCGGCTACGGCGGGTGAGTTGGCGAATGCGCCGCTTGTAGGCAGCGAGGGCCTTGCGGGACACCGCGCATTTGACCTTGCCGCCCGGGGCCATCCAGAACTCGAACCCCAGAAAGCGGCTGCCAAAGGCACTGCGCACCGCGCTCTTCTCCTCGTTCACCTTCAGGTGCAGCCGTTCGTATAGACGACGCAAACCGGCCATGACCCGTTCGCCCGCCTTGCGGCTGCGAACGTACACATTACAGTCGTCGGCATAGCGCACGAATCGATGGCCGCGCCGTTCCAACTCTCGGTCCACCTCGTCGAGCAGCACATTGGCCAGCAGCGGCGACAGGGGGCCACCTTGTGGCGTGCCCTGGTGCCGCTCCACCTTGATACCGTTGCTCAGAATGCCCGCCTGCAAGTAGCGGCGGATCAGACGCAGCACGTCCTTGTCCGCCACCCGCCGCGACAGGCGCTCCATGAGCACGTCGTGGTTGACCCGGTCGAAGAACTTCTCCAGGTCCACGTCCACGACCACCCGGTAGCCTTCCTGCACATACCGCCGTGCTTCCAGCACGGCGCCATGTGCCCGGCGACCCGGGCGGAACCCGTAGCTGTGGTCGGAAAAGGTCGGGTCGATCCTCGGTTGCAACACTTGCAGCAGGGCTTGCTGGATCAGCCGATCGGTGACCGTCGGAATCCCCAGTTCGCGTACACCGCCCCCAGGCTTGGGGATCTGCACCCGGCGTACCGGCGATGGCCGGTAACTGCCTGATAGCAGTTCTTCCCGTATCCGGGGCCAGGCCGTGCGCAGGTACTCAGCGGTCTGCTCGATCGTCCGACCATCCACCCCAGCACTGCCCTTGTTGGCCTTGACCCGTCTCCAGGCCAGGACCAGGTTCTCTCTCGCAAGCGCCTGCCGCAGCAGGTCTTGTCCCGGGTCTGCGTCTCCATGGCATGCCGACACGGCTTCATCGCGCCCCGCCCTTGGACAGGCTTCACCTGCCTTCGGTTCGGTTCGTCCCGCTCACGCGGGCTTCTGATGCCTTGCCCTGTCGATTGCCACAGTCGTCAAACCCTCCTTCCCGTTCGGCCCTTCGCTCCACCCGGTTTCCCGGGCTTCCTCACTACTACGGCCTCTGCTGACTTCTCGCTCCGCCTCCCGGCGTCGCCCTTTACGGCGGGCGTCCTGCCCGCCGCCCTTCGGGCCGCCTGCGGCGTTCGGCCGCGCTCCAGGCGCGGCTCGTCAAGCGTAAGGCGAGATCTCCCCAGGTAAGGCGCGCCCCCTTCACCGCACAACCGCCGGATCTACACCGCTTCGCCTTGGCCACGAGAGCTTCGCGGTTTCTGGCCCGCTCGCCCTGCTCGGCAGTGCCTTCTATCCGGTTCCTGTTCGTCGGCTCGCGGTTTACGCTCCACGCTTCCTCCCCACGGTCGGTCACCCTTCCGCAGTTGCGCTTCGCTTCACTCGCCGTGACCAGCTCGTGGCGGGACTTCCACCCGCAGGGGTGCGCCCATGCTGGGCGCACCAGAAAAAGGGCCCGCCGAGGCGGGCCCTTGCGAGATACCTGAACGGCAGGCCGCTCAGTTGTTCTGGATCACGATGTTGGGGAACTTGGCCGCATAGCTCTTGGCCTGGCGCGACAACTTGGCCGCCGCGCGGCGCGCGATCTCGCGGTAGATCTGCGAGGGCCGCGAATCGGGCTCGGCCACCACGGTCGGCTTGCCGGAGTCGGTCTCCTCGCGGATGCGGGTCTCCAGCGGCAGGGCACCGAGGAAGTCAACCCCGTACTGCTCGGCCATGCGCTGGCCGCCGCCCTCGCCGAAGATGTGCTCCTCGTGGCCGCACTGCGAGCAGATGTGGATGGACATGTTCTCCACGATGCCCAGCACCGGCACCTCCACCTTCTCGAACATCTTGAAGCCCTTGCGCGCGTCCAGCAGGGCGATGTCCTGCGGGGTGGTGACGACGATGGCGCCGGAGACCGGCACCTTCTGCGCCAGGGTCAGCTGGGTGTCGCCGGTGCCCGGGGGCAGATCGATGACCAGGTAGTCCAGATCGTCCCAGTTGGTGTCGTTGAGCAGCTGCTCCAGGGCCTGGGTGACCATGGGGCCACGCCAAATCATGGGGGTCTCCTCATCGATCAGGAAGCCGATGGACATGGCCTGCAGGTGATAGCTGGTCATGGGCTCCAGGGTCTGGCCGTCCTTGGACTCCGGCTTGCCGCTGATGCCCAGCATGCGCGGCTGCGAGGGGCCGTAGATGTCGGCGTCCAGGATGCCCACGCGCGCGCCCTCGGCGGACAGCGCCAGGGCCAGGTTGACCGCGGTGGTGGACTTGCCCACGCCGCCCTTGCCGGAGGCCACGGCGATGATGTTCTTGACGTTGTCGATCGGCTTGAGCGACTTCTGGACCGAGTGCGCCTGGATCTCCCAGCTCAGGTCCACATCACAGGAGGACACGCCTTCCACGCCCTCGACCGCGGCTTTCACGGCCCCGGCAATCTCGTCCTGCACGCCCTTGGCCGGGAATCCCAGCACCACCTTCACCGACACCTTGTCGCCGTCGATGCTGATGTCCTTGATCGACTTGGCCTTCACCAGGTCGGTCTTGAGATGGGGTTCGGTATAGCCCTTGAGGGCCTCTTCGACTGCTTCTCGGGTAACTTCTGCCATTTGTGAAACTCCTGCGCGCCGCGCGCCCGGCACGGCCAACACTGCATAGATTGAATCAGCGGCGGATTCTACCACCGGCACCCGGATAAACCCAACTGATTTACTTGGGTTTATCCGCGCCCCGCCCTTCTGTGGGATAATGCGCGGCCTGTTCAAGCCGAAGTCCGACCATGTCCGAAACCACACGCAAGATTCTGATCACCAGCGCCCTGCCCTATGCCAACGGCTCCATCCACCTGGGGCATCTGGTGGAATACATCCAGACCGACATCTGGGCCCGCTTCCAGAAGCAGCGTGGCCACGAGTGCTACTACGTGTGCGCCGACGACGCCCACGGCACGCCCATCATGCTGCGCGCGCGCGCCGAGGGCATCGAGCCCGAGACCCTGATCGAGCGCGTCTGGCAGGAACACACCGAGGACTTCGCCGGCTTCCACATCGGCTTCGACAACTACCATTCGACCCACTCGCCGGAGAACCGCGAGCTGGCGACCCTGATCTACGAGCGCAACCGCGACGCCGGGCACATCGTGCGCAAGACCATACAGCAGGCCTACGACCCGGAGGCCGGCATGTTCCTGCCCGACCGCTTCATCAAGGGCGAGTGCCCGCGCTGCGGCGCGCCCGACCAGTACGGGGACTCCTGCGAGGCCTGCGGCGCCACCTATGCGCCCACCGAGCTGAAGAACCCGCGCTCGGCGGTCTCCGGCGCCACCCCCGAGACGCGCGAGTCCGAGCACCTGTTCTTCCGCCTGTCCGATTTCGAAACGGTGCTGAAACAATGGCACCAGGCCGGTCATGTGCAGGCCGAGATGGCCAACAAGCTGGAGGAGTGGTTCGAGGCCGGCCTGGCCGACTGGGACATCTCGCGTGACGCGCCCTATTTCGGTTTCGAGATCCCGGACGCCCCGGGCAAGTATTTCTACGTCTGGCTGGACGCGCCGGTGGGCTACATGGCCAGCTTCCGCAATCTGTGCGACAAGGCCGGCATCGACTTCGATGCCTACTGGGGCGCGGATTCGGATGCCGAGCTCTACCACTTCATCGGCAAGGACATCATCTACTTCCATGCCCTGTTCTGGCCCGCCATGCTGGCCGGCGCCGGCTTCCGCATGCCGACCGCGGTCTGGGCGCACGGCTTTCTGACGGTGGACGGGGCCAAGATGTCCAAGTCGCGCGGCACCTTCATCAAGGCCCGCACCTACCTCAAGCACCTCAACCCGGAGTACCTGCGCTACTACTTCGCGGCCAAGCTGGGCGCGCGCATCGACGATCTGGATCTCAACCTGGAGGACTTCGCCCAGCGGGTCAACAGCGACCTGGTCGGCAAGGTGGTCAACATCGCCAGCCGCTGCGCCGGCTTCATCCACAAGCGCTTCGACGGCCGCCTCTCGGCACAGTGTTCGGAGCCCGGCCTGTATGGTGAGTTCGTGGCCGCCGGCGAATCCATCGCCGCCCACTACGAGGCGCGCGAATACGGGCGGGCGGTGCGCGAGATCATGGCCCTGGCGGACCGCGCCAACCAGTACATCGACGAACAGAAGCCCTGGGTGGTGGCCAAGCAGGACGGCCAGGAGGCCCTGCTGCAGGACATCTGCTCCACCGGGATCAACCTGTTCCGGGTCCTGATCGGCTATCTCAAGCCCATCCTGCCGCGGCTGGCGGCGGAGGCCGAGACCTTCCTGGCGATCGATCCCATGGGCTGGGACTCCCAGGCCGAACCGCTGACCGACCACGTCATCAACCGCTTCAAGCCCCTGATGACGCGGGTCGAGATGTCGCGCATCGAGGCCATGATCGAGGACTCCAGGGAGGATCTGCAGGCCGAGGCGGAGGCCTCCGGCGGAGAGGCCGCGGCAGAAGAGATGGAGCCGATCGCCGAGACCATCGGCTTCGACGACTTCGCCAAGCTGGACCTGCGCATCGCGCGCATCGCCCGCGCCGAGGCGGTGGAGGGGGCGGACAAGCTGCTGCGCCTGACCCTGGACCTGGGCGGCGAGACACGCAATGTCTTCGCCGGCATCAAGTCGGCCTACGCGCCGGAGGATCTAGAGGGACGACTGACCGTGATGGTGGCCAATCTGGCGCCGCGCAAGATGCGTTTCGGGGTCTCCGAGGGCATGGTGCTGGCGGCCGGCCCGGGCGGCAGGGAGCTGTTCATCCTCAGCCCAGACAGCGGCGCCCGACCCGGCATGCGGGTCATCTAGCCCGAACAATGTGATGCATTAACATCACATTCACACAGACTAGCTTGCTCCAACAATTCATTTAACGACCTGGGTTTGGCGATGGCAAAGCCCTGGCCAAAATCCACACCCATCTCCGCCAGCCGCTGACGCACCGCCTTGGTTTCCACAAACTCTGCGATGGTGCGTATGTGCATGACATGACCGATGCGGTTGATCGCCTCCACCATGGCTGCATCGATAGGGTCGTTTAGCATGTCCCGCACGAAGGCGCCGTCAATCTTAAGATAGTCCACCGGCAGGTTCTTCAGATAGGCGAACGAAGACAACCCGCTACCGAAATCGTCTAGCGCCACCTGGCAACCCAGATGCTTGAGCTGCTGGATGAAGCCCACCGCCTCGGTCAGATTGCTGATGGCGGCGGTCTCGGTGATCTCGAAACTCAGCTGCCCCTCGGGCAGCTCCAGCCGCTCGATCTCGCGCGAGATCAGCTCAATCAGGGCCTGGTTGCCCAGCGAGGGGCCGCACAGATTGATCGCGAAGCGCCAGTGGGAAAGATTCAGGCCCTGCGACCGCACCTGTTCGAGCACCTGGAACACCTGCTGGATCACCCAGTGGTCGATCGAGGGCATCAGGTCATAGCGCTCGGCCGCCGGGATGAAGGCCCCGGGCGGGATCATCTCGCCGTCCTCGTCCAGCATGCGCAACAGCACCTCGTAGTGACCCGGCTGGCTGGACGCGGCCCGCAGCGGCGCCACCGCCTGCGCCATCAGCACGAAACGGTCGTCCGCCAGGGCCTGGGGGATGCGTCCGGCCCAGTGCATCTCGGTGCGCTTGCGCGCCGCGTCGTCATCTTCCAGCTGATACAGGTGCAGGCGGTTGCGGCCCCCATCCTTGGCCGCGTAACAGGCCACGTCGGCCGCGGCCATGACCTCGTCGCGTCCCTCGCTCTGGGCATCCACCACCACCGCGCCGATGCTGACCCCGACACGGAAGGAGCGATTGTCCCAGACGAACTGGAATTCGGTGACCGCGGCACGCAGCTTCTCGCCGATCTCCAGGCCCACGTTCAGCGGACAGTTGCGCAGCAGCACCGCGAACTCGTCCCCGCCCAGGCGCGCCAGCACATCGTTGCCGCGGACATGTCGTGACAACTCGGCCGCCAGCTGACGCAGCAACTCGTCACCCGCGACATGCCCGCAGGTGTCGTTGACCACCTTGAACTGGTCCAGATCCAGATACAGCAGCAGCCCCTGGCGATCGCCCGCCTGCACATCCTCGATGACCCGGTCGAGCATTTGTTCGAACTCGGTGCGGTTGACCAGGCCGGTCAGGGCGTCGTGCCGAGCCTGATAGGACAGGCGCCGCTCGGCCACGCGCCGCTCGGTGATGTCGTGGACATAGACGTTGACATAGTCCTCGGCGCAAATCGGGGCCAGCTGGAAGTGGTAGTAACGCTCGCCGCTCTTGAGCTCGAACTCATCGTTGTCACCCATCTCCAGGGCGCGCGCGATCTTGACCGGCCAGGTGTTGTTGAGCCATTCGAAATGCACCTGGCGCAGATCCATGAGCAGCTGGGCGGCCGCCTGGTTGGCATACAGGACCTTGGCGGAGCGGCTCAGACGCATCACCGGGGTCGGGCTTTCCTCCGGCAGCCGCGCCAGCCAGGCCACCTGACGCTCGGCCAATACCTTCTCGCTCACATCCGTACAAATGGCCAAATATTCTACTGGCCTGCCATCGCCATCCAAGCGTGGCACGATGGTGGTCTCCACCCAACACAGGCCACCGTCACGTGAACGATTACACATCGTTCCTTTCCAGACATCTCCACTGCTGATAGTTTCCCACAGATCGCGGTAGAAACTATCATCGTGGAGACCTGATCTTAGAAATCGGTGGGTGTTACCCAATATCTCTTCGCGGGAGTAACCGCTAACACGAGCAAACTCTTCATTAGCATCGATGATGCGCCCCTGCGCATCCGTGGCACTGACAATAGCATGCTCATCGGTTGCATACTTTCTAAAGCCTGAATCCGTGACTTCGCCGACCACCTGAGACTCGTTCACCCGATGGTGATCACGTAAAATGGCGATTCCAGCGGTTTTCATGACTTCACCCATGGGGTGAACTTCCGATGCCCTC
>JALVTT010000157.1 GCA_027024025.1 Sedimenticola sp. | reverse complement strand
GGCCCGGCTATTTCCAGCAGGCGCTGAGGATCTATGGCCGCGAGGGCCTGCCCTGCCCGCAATGCGGCGGCATCATACGGGCCCGCCGGATCGGGCAGCGCACCAGCGCCTGGTGCCCGCGCTGCCAGCGCTGAGCGCCCCACCCCGGCCCTCCCCCGCAAGCGGGGGAGGGGGTGCAATTTCAGCAGCCCCTCGCTTGCGCAATTACTGTCCGGGGAAAACAAGGAATGCGTCGTGACGCCCCTCCCCCCGCGTGCGGGGGGAGGCTGGGAGGGGGGCATGGCCGCCCCCGCGATCATTCCTCCTCATCCCGGTGCATATTCGGCCAGAGCTGTTCCGCGTCGCCGATGAACTCGTCGGCGCGCGGGCGCCAGGTCTCGCGCACCCGCAGGCTGTAGTTGAGATAGAGCCGCCCCCGGTGGATGGTCCAGGCCTTGGGGTCCACATCGGCGAACTGGCCGTAGCTGGCGGCATAGGCGCAGAAACCGCCGAACTGCGGGGCATAGTGGTCCGGTTCGGCCATGAAGGCCTTGCGGTTGGCCTGCGAGGCGAACCACCAGTCGGCGTCCGACCAGTGATAGGCCAGCTCGGGCCGGCCCCGGACCGGCCTGCCCAGCACGAAATAGGCCACCGGGTCATAGCCGTGGATGGCCACGCCCTGCTCGTCCACGTTGACCGCGTGGTTTTCAGCCCACGCGGCCAGGGGCAGGCACAGCAGCGCCAGCACGGCACAGCATCGCTCGATCATCCGCATCGCTTCTCTCTCCGCCAAAGTGTACCGACAAGCATAGACCCTGCCGCACCGCCCATCCCGGGTACAATCCCCCCATGCTGCAGTTCGATCACGTCTCCCTGCGCCGCGGGCCGCGCCTGCTGTTCGAGCACGCCGGCTTCCAGGTCCATCCGGGCCAGAAGGTCGGCGTGACCGGAGCCAATGGCACCGGCAAGTCCAGCCTGTTCGGCCTGATCCTCGGCACCGTCTCCAGCGATGCCGGGCACATCGCCCTGCCCGCCAACTGGGTGGTGGCGCACCTCGCCCAGGAGATCCCGGCCAGCACCCAGCCGGCCATCGAGTATGTGCTCGACGGCGACGCCGGGCTGCGCGATCTGGAGGCGCGCCTGGCCCGCGCCGAGGCCGCCGGCGAGGGCGAGGCCATCGCCCATCTGCACGCCGAGCTGGAACACATCGGCGGCTACCAGGCCCGGGCCCGCGCCGCCCAGCTGATGGCCGGCCTGGGCTTCGCCCCCGATGACGAACGACGCCCGCTGGCGGACTTCTCCGGCGGCTGGCGCATGCGCCTGAACCTGGCGCGCACCCTGATGTGCCGCTCCGACCTGCTGTTGCTGGACGAGCCGACCAACCACCTCGATCTGGACGCGGTGATCTGGCTCGAACACTGGCTGCGCGACTACCGCGGCACCCTGCTGCTGATCTCGCACGACCGCGACTTTCTGGACAGCGTGTGCGATCACATCCTGCACATCGAACAGCAGCGCGCGCGCCTGTACACCGGCAACTACTCGGCCTTCGAGCGCATCCGCGCCGAGCAGCTCGCCAACCAGCAGGCCGCCTATGAGAAACAGCAGCGCGAGATCGCCCACATGCACGCCTTCGTCGAGCGCTTCCGCGCCAAGGCCACCAAGGCCCGCCAGGCCCAGAGCCGCCTCAAGGCGCTGCAGCGCATGGAGCGGATCGCGCCCGCGCATGTGGACTCGCCCTTCCACTTCCGCTTCCGCCCGCCGCCGCGCAATCCCCACCCGCTGCTGCGCCTGGAGGACTGCGCCGCCGGCTATGCGGGCCGGGCCGTCTTCGAACACGCCGGCATGGTGCTGGCCCCCGGCGACCGCATCGGCCTGCTCGGCCCCAACGGCGCGGGCAAGTCCACCCTGATCCGCCTGCTGGCCGGCGAACTGGCCCCACTGGCCGGGGAACGCATCCCGGCGCAGGACCTGGCCATCGGCTACTTCGCCCAGCATCAGCTGGAGCAACTGCATCCCGAGCACAGCCCGGTGGAGCATCTGCAACAGATCGATGCGCAGCTGGGCGAGCAGGACGCGCGCGACTTTCTGGGCGGCTTCGGATTTACCGGGGGCAAGGCGCTGGAGCCCGTCGGCCCCTTCTCCGGCGGCGAGAAATCCCGCCTGGTGCTGGGCCTGCTGGTGTACCGCCGGCCCAATCTGCTGCTGCTCGACGAGCCCACCAACCACCTGGACCTGGAGATGCGCCAGGCCCTGGCCACCGCCCTGCAGGACTTCGAGGGCGCCATGGTGATCGTCTCCCACGACCGCCACCTGCTGCGCGCCAGCTGCGACCGCCTGCAACTGGTGATCGACGGCCGCGTGCGGGACTTCGACGACGACCTGGACGCCTACCCCGCCTGGCTGGCGCGGCAACGCCAGGCCGCCACCCGCCCGACCGAAGCGGACCGGCCGCCGGCCCGCGAGCGCGCGGAGGACCGGCGCCAGCGCAGACGCCGCGAGGCCGAGCAGCGCGCGCGCCTGCAGCCGCTGAAGAGGCGGATGGAAGCATGCGAGGCCCGGCTCGAACGGCTGCAGACCGAACTCAAACAACTGGAAACGACACTGGCCGATCCCGCCCTGTACACGCCCGACAGGCGCGAGGCGCTGACCCCGCTGCAACAGGAGCGGGCCCGCCTGGCGCGCGAGATCGAGGACGCAGAGCTGGACTGGCTGCGCGCCGCCGACGCCCTGGAAACCATGCAGACCCCGTAGTCCTTGCGTTGGGCACGCTGCGCTTTGCCCAACCTACGATTTGGGAGAAAAGGGGCCCGGCGCGCTGCGCGCTCACCGGGGGACTTCGGTGCTCAGTCCCAGGATGACCCAGTCCTGCATGCCGCCGCGATACCACTTGAGCTTTTCCGCCGGGTAGCCGAGGCGCAGCAGGTTGCGGATGTTGCTGGGCGACTGGCCGCACCACATTCCGTTGCAGAACAGCACCAGGGTCTTGGCGTGGCTGAAGTCCCAGCGGTCGCCGTCCTCCACGGCCCCGAATCGCTCGCTGAGGATCTCGGCGATGCTCAGCGGGTCGGCGCCGCGCCCGGGGGTGAGCCGCGTCCAGGGGATGTTGACCGCGCCGGGGATGGTGCCGTGGGCCACCCAGTCTGGGGTGCGCGAGTCGATCAGCATCACGCTGTGGTCGCCCGAGATCATGCGTTTCAGGTAGCCGAGCACCTCGCGTTCGCCGATGGTCTCCACGCCCGGGGCCAGGTGCATGGGCTGGATGCAGAATGGCGGGCAGGGGCGCGAGGTCAGGGCGTAGGCGGGATCGACGGTGTGCCGCGGAGCCTGATTGCGCATGATGCTGATGTGGTGCCCGTCGATCTCGCCCTCGAGCTTCTTCAGGCTGGGGGTGATGCCCACCCGCAGGTCGTTCTGGCTGGCGGCCAGCGCCGCGCCGCCGAGGGCCAGCGCGAGGCCGGGGGCGGCCAGCAGGATGGGAAGGGTGCGCATCTGATGCCTCCGTCTGTGATCAGCACAGACTATAGCGCAAGCGACGGTGCTTCACATCAGGCCGCGCTGGGCCAGGGAGCAGTGTTCGCCGTCGCCGATCACGATGTGGTCGAGCACGCGCACGTCGATCAGGGCCAGGGCCTCGCGCAGGCGCGCGGTGATCTGCTGGTCGGCCTGGCTGGGCTCGGCGATGCCCGAGGGGTGGTTGTGGCTGAAGATGACCGCCGCGGCGTTGAGCGCCAGGGCGCGCCGCACCACCTCGCGCGGGTGCACGCTGGCGCCGTCTATGGTGCCGCGGAACAGCTCCTCGTAGCGGATCACGCGGTGCCGGTTGTCCAGGAACAGGGCGGAGAAGACCTCGTAGGGATAGTCACGCAGGCGCGCGGTCAGGTATTGCACGGTGCGCTCGGGCGAGTCGATGGCCTGGCCGCGCAGCAGGCGCTCGCCGGTATGGCGGCGGGCCATCTCCAGCACCGCCTGCAACTGCGCGTACTTGGCGTCGCCCAGGCCGGGCGCCTGGCAGAAGGCGTCGCGCGAGGCCCCCAGCAGGGCGCGCAGGCTGCCGAAGCGGGCGAGCAGTTCCCGCGCCAGGTCGACCGCGCTGCGGCCGCGTGTGCCGGTGCGCAGGAAGATCGCCAGCAGCTCGGCGTCGCTCAGCGCGGCGGCGCCCTGTTTCAGCAGTTTTTCACGCGGCCGCTCGTCCGCGGGCCAGTCCTTGATGCTCATGCGCCCGTCCCTGATGCCTCATGGTGCGCTCCATTATAGCGGTGGCGCCCGCATGGCGTATCCCGGGCCGGGAGGGTACACTTGGCGCATGACTTCCAGCGTAAGTGTTCACTTGCACGGACGGCGTGTGATCCTGGGCATCACAGCCGGCATCGCGGCCTACAAGGCGGCGGCGCTGGCGCGTGGCCTGGTGCGGGCCGGCGCCGAGGTGCAGGTGGTGATGACGCCTTCGGCGCGCGAGTTCATCGGCGCCATGAGCCTGCAGGCGATCACCGGCCGGCCGGTGCGCGAGGCGATCTTCGACGCGCAGCACGAGGCGGCCATGGGGCATATCGAGCTGGCGCGCTGGGCCGAGCTGATCCTGGTCGCCCCGGCCAGCGCGGATTTCCTGGCCCGGCTGCATGCGGGCCTGGCCGATACCCTGCTGCATACCCTGTGCCTGGCGAGCGAGGCGCCGCTGGCGGTGGCGCCCGCCATGAACCGTTTGATGTGGGCCAACCCGGCCACCCGCGCCAATATCGCCGGGCTGCTGGGGCGCGGCGTGCTGGTCTGGGGCCCGGCCGAGGGTGAGCAGGCCTGCGGCGAGCAGGGCCCGGGGCGCATGCTGGAGCCGGATGAACTGCTGCGGCGGGTGGCCGGGGCGCTGGCCGGCGGCCGTTTTGCCGGGCGCCGCGTGCTGCTGACCGCGGGACCGACCCGCGAACCGGTGGACGCGGTGCGCTTCGTCGGCAACCGCAGTTCGGGCAGGATGGGGTTTGCGCTGGCCGACGCCCTGCGCCGTGAGGGCGCGGAGGTCTGTCTGGTGAGCGGTCCGGTGGGCCTGGAGACCCCGCCTGGGGTGGAGCGGATCGATGTCGAGACCGCCCTCGAGATGCACGCGGCCGTGATGCAGCGGCTGGACGCGCTGGACCTGTTCATCGCCTGCGCGGCGGTGGCCGATTACCGGCCTGTAGGCCCAGTCTCACACAAGATCAAGAAAAATGCCGATGTGCTGCGGCTGGAACTGGTCAAGAATCCGGATATCGTCGCCGAAGTGGCGGCGCGGTCGCGGCGCCCCTTCTGTGTCGGCTTTGCCGCCGAGACCGATGGGCTGGAGTCCTATGCCGAGGACAAGCGCCGGGCCAAGGGCCTGGACATGATCGCGGCCAATCGGGTGGGGCCGGGCCTGGGTTTCGAGGCCGAGGACAACGCCCTGCTGGTGCTGTGGGAAGGCGGACGGACGCGGCTGCCACGCCAGCCCAAGGCCCGCCTGGCGGAACAACTGATCTCCCTGATAGCGGAGCGGATGGATGCACAGACTACAACTGAAGATTCTTGACCCGCGCCTGGGCGAGGACTTTCCCCTGCCGGACTATGCCACCGGGGGCTCGGCGGGCATGGATCTGCGGGCCATGTTGGAACAACCCCTGGAACTGGGCCCCGGCCGGACCGAGCTGATCCCCACCGGGATCGCGATCCACATCGGCGACCCCTCGCTGGCGGCGGTGATCCTGCCGCGCTCCGGCCTGGGGCACAAGCACGGCATCGTGCTGGGCAATCTGGTCGGGCTGATCGATTCCGACTATCAGGGGCAGTTGTTTGTCTCGTGCTGGAACCGGGGCAGCGAGCCCTTCCGCATCGAGGTCGGTGAGCGCATCGCCCAGCTGGTGCTGCTGCCGGTGGTGCGCGCGGTGTTCGAGCAGGTCGAGGAGTTCGACCAAAGCGAGCGCGGCAGTGGCGGCTTCGGCCACTCGGGGAGGCACTGATGGCGATTTCCCAACTCAATCAAAGCAAGGTCGACGAGACGGCGTCCGAGGTCAACCCAACTGGCCGGGGACGCAGCTTGCTGGGTTATTTTCTGCCAATGGTTGTGGTGGCAGTGGTCCTGGTGGTGGCGCTGGTGTTCTACGCCACGCAGCGGATACACACGGTCCAGCAGCAGGCCGCGCGCGTGGCGGCCCGGGGCGCGGCCCAGAATCTGGCAGGCCGGGTCAGTGGTCTGATCGAGGCGCGTCGGGGATTATTGGGTTTGGTCAGCCAGTTTGCATTGCTACGCCAGTCCTTGGCTGACGGAGATCCCGAGAGGCTGGCTCGTGCCGCGACCTCGGCTGAGCATCTGCTCTCCGGCGCTTTGCGCTTGCGGCTGTTCCCCAAGGGGGTTGATGTCAGGCCCGATCCGCAGGGCAAGGCGCCGATGGGGTTTGCCGGGGTGGACATGGTGCGCCGGGCCCTGGCCGGCAAGCATGTCGGCGCCGAGATCCACCAGATCGATTCCGGGCATCCCTATATCGCCCTGGCGCGCCCGGTCAGGGAGGCGGACAAGGTGGTGGGCGCGGTGTTCGTGGCCTGGCCGCTCCGGGAGCTGAAAGCCCTGCTGGCCCATGCCCCATCCTTTCCCGGTGCGCTGTGGCTGGTTCAGGGTGGCGCCGACGGCTATGTGATCGGCAGCACCGGCACCGCCCAGCTGAGTGCGGAGATGGCCTCTGAGGCGGTCGCGGGAACTGATTGGCAGGTGTTCTACAGCCCGGACCGCAAGGTTAGCGATTCCGGTGATCTGGTGTTTTGGGGAATCGGGGGCGCGGGGCTGCTGGTCCTGCTGCTGGTGGCCTACCTGCAACAAGGGGCGTTGGTACGCGCACTACGCAAGGATATGGCTATCCTGATCAGCTTGGGCGAGGCGCTGGCCAGCAAGGGTCAGATCTCGTTGGCGCGGGGCGCTGGGCTCGCGGTGTGTCGGGATGCGGTGCTGTTGATGAGGGAGCTGGCCCGGCGCGGCCAGGAAAAGGTCGTGAAGGCTGGAGGCAAAGCGCCCGAAGCGGCGGTTAGCCGACCCCAGGCGGCGCGCAAGCGGCCGGAGCGCGCGCCCGGGAGCTCTGGCATCAAGGTTGAGGAAAGCAATGCGCGTCCGCCGGTGGCCGCGCCCGAGGCCGTGTTCCGCGCCTATGACATCCGGGGCCGGTTCAAGCAGGAGCTGACCCAAGGATTTGCCTTGGGCCTGGGCTGGGCCTTTGCCGAACGGGCGCGCGAGCAGGGCGTATCCAAGGTTTATGTGGCGCACGATGCCCGCGTCTCCAGCCCTGATCTGTACGAGACTTTGTGCCTAGGATTGTCTGAGATCGGTATCGCGGTCATGGAGCTGGGCATGGCCCCGGCCGGGCTGCTGTATTACGCCATGCACCAGGATCTGGACACTGGCGCGGTGCTGGTGACTGGCAGTCACAACCCGCCCGAGTACAACGGTTTCAAGCTGTATCTGCGCACCGAGCCGGTCCAGGGCAAGGCTCTGGCCGGGCTGGGCGAGCGGATGCGCGCCGGTGGCTTTGAGCCACGGGCTGGCTCGCGCATTCGGCTTGATCTGTCGCCTGAGTATCTCGATGCGATTACACAGAATGTAAGCCTGGCGCGTCCCATGCGGGTGGTGGTCGATGGCGGCAACGGGGCGGCCGGAGAACTGGCGGTGGAGGTGCTGGAGAACCTGGGTTGCGAGGTGATCCCCCTGTACTGCGAGCCGGACGGCCGCTTCCCGCATCACCATCCCGATCCAGCTCGTCCCGAGAACCTGGAGGATCTGCAGCGCGAGGTGCTGGCGCGCGCCGCCGATATCGGCCTGGCCTTCGACGGCGACGGCGACCGGATCGGCGTGGTCGACGGGCAGGGCGTGCCGGTACGCCCCGAGCATCTGCTGATGAAGCTGGCGGCCGACATCCTGCAGCGCAACCCGGGCAGCGACGTAGTTTATGATGTGAAATCCTCGCGTCATTTGGCTGGCTTCATTCTGGCCCAGGGCGGGCGGCCGGTGATGTGGCGCTCGGGACACACCCGCATGAAGGAGAAGATGCGCGATACGGCGGCTATTTTGGGCGGGGAGTACGCCGGGCACTTCTATATCCGCGAGCGCTGGTCCGGCAGTGACGACGCGGTCTATGTGGCCGCGCGCCTGCTCGAGGTCTTTGCCGATGACGGGCGCCCGGTGCAGGCCCAGGTGGAGGAACTGCCGCACGGGGTGGACACGCCGGAATACCAGCTGCCGCTGGCCGAGGGCGAGTCCGCGCGGCTGATGCAGGCGATCGTGGCCCAGGCCAGTTTCCCCGAGGCGCGCCTGGTCGATCTGGACGGGCTGCGGGTCGAGTTTCCCGACGCCTGGGGCCTGGTGCGCGCCTCCAACACACTGCCCTCGCTGACCTTCCGCTTCGAGGCGGACACGCCCGAGGCCCTGGAGCAGGTCATGCAGCGCTTCCGCGATCTGCTGGGCCAGGTGGCGCCGGGCAAGACGCTCCCTTTTTGATGTATTGAACAGGTAGAGATTTTCATGGGTCTGAACGCTCAGGCGGCATCCAATGTCGCGCACGTACTCACCGAGGCCTTGCCCTATATCCAGCGCTTCGCCGGGCGCACGGTGGTGATCAAATACGGCGGCAACGCCATGGTGGACGAGCAGCTCAAGGCGGGCTTTGCCCGTGATGTGGTGCTGATGAAGACCGTCGGCATCAACCCGGTGGTGGTGCACGGCGGCGGGCCGCAGATTGGCCGCCTGCTGGAGCGCCTGGGCAAGGAGAGCGAGTTCGTGCAGGGCATGCGGGTGACCGATGCCGAGACCATGGACGTGGTCGAGATGGTCCTCGGCGGTCTGGTCAACAAGGACATCGTCAATCTGATCAACCGCCACGGCGGACACGCGGTGGGTCTGACCGGCAAGGACGGCGACTTGATCCGCGCGCGCAAGCTGAAACTCAGCGCCCCGCAGGCCGAGGGCATGCCTCCTGAGATCATCGACATCGGCCATGTGGGCGAGGTCGAGAGCATCGACGCATCGGTGGTGGACATGCTGGTGCGGGGCGATTTCATTCCGGTGGTGGCGCCGATCGGCGTGGGGGCCGACGGCTTTTCCTACAACATCAACGCCGACCTGGTCGCGGGCAAGGTGGCCGAGGTTCTGGGCGCGGAAAAGCTGATCCTGCTGACCAACACCCAGGGTCTGCTGGACCGTGACGGACGCCTCCTGACCGGCCTGAGCACCACGGACGTGGACGCGCTGATCGCCGACGGCACCATCCACGGCGGCATGCTGCCCAAGATCCGCTGTGCCCTGGACGCGGTCAAGTCCGGGGTGCAGAGCGCGCACATCATCGACGGGCGGGTGGCGCACGCGGTGCTGGTGGAGCTGTTCACCGACGAGGGTGTGGGCACCCTGATCCGCTGAGCCATGCCGCGTCCCTCACGCAAGCAGCTGATCCTAGAGACCCTGGCGCGCGAGCTGGAGAGCAAGCCCGGCGACCGCATCACCACCGCCGGGCTGGCGCGCGCGGTGGGGGTGTCCGAGGCCGCGCTGTACCGCCATTTCGCCAGCAAGGCGCGCATGTTCGAGGGCCTGATCGGCTTCGCCGAGGAGACGGTGTTCGCGCGCATCAACCAGATCCTGGAAGAGGAGAAGGACAGCCGCCGGCGCTGCGCCCAGGTGGTCTATCTGCTGCTGGGCTTCGCCGACCGCAACCCCGGCATCACCCGCCTGCTGCTGGGTGACGCGCTGGTGGGCGAGCGCGAACGCCTGCTGGAACGGGTGGCCCAGTTCTTCGAACGGGTGGAGCTGCAGCTGCGCCAGATCCTGCGTGAGACCACGCTGCGCGGCGACCTGGAACTGCGTCTGCCGCCCGAGGCGGCGGCCAGCCTGCTGACCGCCTTCATCGAGGGGCGGCTGCACCAGTTCCTGCGCGGCCGTTTCCAGCGCTCCGTGCTGGCCGACTGGGAGAGCGACTGGCAGGCCCTGGCGCAGGGGCTGTTCTCCGCCTGAGCCGGTCCCGCTCAGTCGCCGGCCAGGTCGATCACGAACAGGCCCCGCAGGGCCTGTACCTTGCGTTCCTTACAGTGTTGTTTGCCTTCCAGGCTGCGGTGGCAGTTGATGTCCAGGAACAGGCGCTCGACCCCGCCCCGGGTGATGCGTGACAGGGTCAGGCTCACCTGTTTGGGATTCTTCGGCGCGCGGGTCACCAGAATGCGCTCGCCGACCACCTCCACGGGGGTATCGGAATGCTTGCGCACCCAGGCCATGGCCTGGGGCCATTTGAGGTCGCACTGCGCGCGGTCCAGACACACATAGGCGCCGGGCACCGGGATGATGCGGGGCTCCCTGCGCGGCGGCTCGATGTCATGGGCGCTGTTGGCGCGGAAGCCATTCCTGAGTTGCCGGAAGCGCTTCATCTCGCGTTCGTAAAGCAGGCTGATGCGGCGCTTGTCGGCCTCCTTCTCGACGATGGCGGCATAGGCGTTCTCTAGCTGCTTCTGCAGGTTCTCGAGGTTCTCGATCTGCTTGGGGGTGGGCTTTCTGCCCTTGCGCTCGCGCGCCGCGGCGGCCGCCTGCCAACGGCTCAGGCGTTCTTTCAGGCGTTCGATATGGGCCTGCTTGAGCTTGATCTGGGCATCGACCTGCGCCAGCTTGCCGTCGCGCGCCATGATCAGATCGTCCTCGTTGCGGAACATGTTGAGCAGGATGCGGTCCTTGGCCCGCTGCTCGGCGATGGCCTGCTGCTGGGCCTTGCGCAGTTCCTCGAGCTCGCGCTCGCGGGCGATCTCCTCCGGGGTCTTGGCCCGTTCCATGCGGCGGGTCTCGATGCCGCGCTGGTTGAGTTCGGTATAGCCCTTGTTCACATACTCGGGCGGGATGCTGGTGCCATAGTGCACCACGCCGTCGGCATCGATCCACTTCTTGATGGTGCCGGCCTGGGCCGGCAGGCCGATCAGCAGGGAGATGAGTATCAGGTGTCTTGCGGTCCTGGACATGGTCTCGATGAGGCTTGTCTTGGGTCAACCCCGTCAGCTTAGCAGATTAGACCGTATAATCGGCCGCAACCGTTCGCACTTGAGGCCCTTGTGGACCAGGCCATTCTCTTTGTCGTGTCGCTGCTGGCCAACACCTTCTCGGCCTTTGCCGGGGGTGGGGCGGGGCTGTTGCAGCTGCCCATCCTGATCTTTCTCGGCCTGCCTTTCGGCGTCGCCCTGGCCACCCACAAGGTGGCCTCGGTGGCGCTCGGAGTCGGCGCCACGGTGCGGCATCTGCGCGAGGGCGGGCTGGAGCGGCGCTTCGTGCTGTTCATCCTGGCGACCGGCCTGCCCGGGGTGGTGCTGGGCGCCTCGCTGATCCTGCACATCCCCGGACGCCGGGCCGAGATCGCGCTGGGCCTGCTGACCCTGGGTCTGGGGGTGTACTCCTTTCTGCGCAAGGATCTGGGACAGTCCCGGCGGCTGCGCCACCAGCGGGGCGGCGGGCTCTGGTTCGGCGGTCTGGTGCTGTTCCTGATCGGCGCGCTCAACGGCTCGCTGACCTCCGGCACCGGGCTGTTCGTGACCCTGTGGCTGGTGCGCTGGTTCGGCGCCGACTACAAGACCGCGGTGGCCTACACCCTGGTGCTGGTCGGGGTGTTCTGGAACGGCAGCGGGGCCCTGACCCTGGGCCTGCTGGGCCATATCCGCTGGGACTGGCTGCCCGCCCTGCTGGCCGGTTCGCTGCTGGGCGGTTATCTCGGGGCCCACCTTGCGATCCGCCAGGGCAACCGCTGGATCAAGCGGGTGTTCGAGATCGTGACGGTGCTGGTGGGGGTCAAACTGATCCTTGGCTAGGGAAGCCCCGATAAAAGCCATCCCTGGCTTTGTCTGGGCCCGCTGCGCCGCAAACGCGGTTTGCGGCTTGCTCCAAAATCAATCGCTTACAGCGATCGATTTTGCCGGCACATCCTTGTGCCGGAGGAAGATCCGAATTTTTCAGATCTTCCCCAGCTTGTTTCCCTCTATGCGGTGACTCACCCGGCCATTTCAGATGCCGTATTCGGCGCGATAGGCGCGCACCCGTTCCAGGGCCTCGGCGTCTCCGGTGTTCTCCAGGTAGCCGATCAGGTGCTCCAGGCGCACGATGGCGGCCACCGGGATGCCGTAATCGGCCTCGACCTCCTGGATGGCGGAGCGCTCGCCCCGGCCCTTTTCCTGGCGGTCGAGCGCGATCACCACCCCGGCGGGCCGCGCGCCCTGGGCCTGGATGATGTCCATGGATTCGCGGATGGCGGTGCCGGCGGTGATCACGTCGTCGATGATCAGGATACGCCCCTGCAGCGGGTGACCGACGATGCTGCCGCCCTCGCCGTGGTCCTTGGCCTCCTTGCGGTTGAAGGCGTAGGGGATGTCGATGCCGTGTTGTTCGTAGAGCGCCGCCGCGGTCACCGCCGCGAGCGGGATGCCCTTGTAGGCCGGGCCGTAGAGCACGTCGAAGGCGATGCCCGAGTCCACGATGGCGCGCGCGTAGGCGCGTCCGAGGCGCGACAGGGCCGAGCCGGTGTTGAACAGCCCCGCGTTGAAGAAGTAGGGGCTGATCCGGCCCGATTTGAGGGTGAACTCGCCGAAGCGCAGCACGCCCGCTTGCAGGGCAAAGTCCAGAAATTCGCGCTGATAATCCTGCATGACATACCTCGCTGATGGAAGGGGGGCGGTATCAGGGCGACGTCATCCAAAACGCCGCACGCCGACAGGGGGGTCCCGAAAAACGCTGTGATTACATCCCTGTACGCTCGACGGCGGCATCCCTGCCGCCGACGTTTTCGGAACCCCCTGCCGACCTGCACTGCCAACGATGTGTCGTTTAATGATGTGGTCCTGAGGCCAGTATAATGCGGCGGATGCGCATCATCACGGCAAATCTGAACGGCATCCGTTCCGCGGCCCGCAAGGGCTTCTTCCACTGGCTGCGGCGGCAGAAGGCCGACATCGTGTGCCTGCAGGAACTCAAGGCCCAGGTCGATCAACTGACCGATTCGATCTTCTGGCCGCCCAGCTTCAACTGCTATTACCACCCGGCGGAGAAGAAGGGCTACAGCGGCGTGGGGATCTACTGCCGGCGCGAGCCGGACGCGGTGCTCGAGGGCATCGGCTGGGAGGACTTCGACCGCGAGGGTCGCTGGATCGAGGCCCGCTATGGCCGCCTGTGCTTCGTCTCGCTCTATCTGCCCTCCGGTTCCTCCAGCGAGGCGCGCCAGCAGGTCAAGTTCGAGGTCATGGATCGCCTGCTGCCCTATCTGGTGGCCCGCCGCGAGGCGGGCGACGAGATGGTCATCTGCGGTGACTGGAACATCGCGCACAAGAAGGAGGACCTGAAGAACTGGCGCGGCAACCAGAAGAATTCCGGCTTTCTGCCCGAGGAACGCGCCTGGATGGACGCGCTGTTCGGCCCGGCGGGCTTCGTGGACGCCTTTCGGGTCGTGAACCAGGAGGCGGACCAGTACACCTGGTGGTCCAACCGCGGACGCGCCTGGGAGAAGAACGTGGGCTGGCGTATCGACTACCAGGTGGTCACCCCGGCGATCGCGCGCACGGTGCGCGCGGCCCGCATCTACAAGGCCAAGCGCTTCTCCGACCACGCCCCCCTGATCATGGACTACGACCTTGAACTCTGAGATCGCGGTACGCTCCTGGCGCGACACCCTGGCGCATCTGCGCGACTGGCGGGTGCTGCGCATCGGCCTGCTGGGCTTCTCTTCCGGTCTGCCGCTGCTGCTGGTGTTCGGCACCCTGTCGTTCTGGCTGCGTGAGGCGGGGGTGGACCGCTCGACCATCGGCTTCATCAGCTGGGTGGCCCTGGCCTATGCCTTCAAGTTCGTGTGGTCGCCGCTGGTCGACCGCATGCCCCTGCCGCTGCTGACCCGGGTCTTCGGCCGGCGCCGCGCCTGGCTGCTGCTGACCCAGCTGGCGATCGCCGCCGGCCTGCTGGGCATGGCGGTCAGCGATCCGGCGCGCCATCTGCCGCACCTGGTATGGCTGGCCCTGCTGGTGGCCTTCGCCTCGGCCACCCAGGACGTGGCGATCGACGCCTATCGCATCGAGATCGCCGAAAAGCGCCTGCAGGGCGTGATGGCCGCCTTTTACACCACCGGCTACCGCATCGCCATGTTCGTGGCCTCGGCCGGGGCGTTGTGGATCGCGGCCCGCTTCGACCCCGACGAGGCCAGCTATCAGCAACTGCCCTGGGCGGTCACCTATGCCATCATGGCCGCGCTCATGGGGGTGGGTCTGCTCACCACCCTGTTCGCGCCCGAACCGGCGGTGGACGACCCGGTGGCGCGCGACCCCGGCCTGCGCGCCGCCGACCCCTGGACGCGCCTGCGCCACTGGTTCGTGGACGCGGTGGTGCAGCCCTTCGCCGATTTCTTCCGTCGCCACGGCTGGCTGGCCCTGCTGGTGCTGGGACTGATCGCCAGTTATCGCATGTCGGACATCGTGCTCGGCGCCATCGCCAATGTGTTCTACCGCGACATGGGGTTCAGCAAGGACGAGATCGCCCTGGTGTCCAAGGGCTTCGGCATCTACATGACCATCCTCGGCAGCTTCGTCGGCGGCATGGCCGTGTACCGCTTCGGGGTGATGCCCATCCTGTTCCTGGGCGGGGCGCTGGCCTCGGTCACCAACCTGCTGTTCGCCCTGCTGGCCGAGCACGGGCACGACTTCTGGATGCTGGTGGCGGTGGTCGGCATGGACAATCTCAGCGGCGGGGTGGCGGTGGCGGCCTTCGTGGCCTACCTGTCGGGCCTGACCAATGTCTCCTACTCGGCCACCCAGTACGCCCTGTTCAGCTCGGTGATGCTGCTGCTGCCCAAGTTCCTGGGCGGTTTCTCCGGGGTGATGGTGGATCACTTCGGCTATCCGTGGTTCTTCGTCATCACCACCCTGATGGGGGTGCCGGTGCTGGCCCTGATCCTGGCCGCCTGGCGCTATACCGAGGTGGAGGGGCCGGCGCGTGATTGACATCAATCCGCTCAGCGCCCTGGTGGTCGGCCTGCTCGGCGGCGTGCACTGCGTCGGCATGTGCGGCGGCATCGTGGGCGCCATCTCCCTGGGCATGCCGGGCGAGGTGCGGCGCGGGCGCTGGGGCATGCTGCTGGCCTACAACCTGGGCCGGATCGCCAGCTACACCGCCGCCGGGGCCGTCGCCGGGGGGCTGGGGTTCTTCTTCTCCGGATTGTTGCCGGTGCGGCATGCGCAGCAGGCGCTGCTCGCGCTGGCCGGTGTGTTCATGATCCTGCTGGGCCTGTACCTGGGCGGCTGGTGGAACCTGCTGCTGCGCGTGGAGCAGGCGGGCGGGCGGCTGTGGAAACGCATCGAGCCGCTGGGCCGGGGCCTGCTGCCGGCGCGCCGTCCCGGCCAGGCCCTGCTGCTGGGCGCGCTCTGGGGCTGGCTGCCCTGCGGGCTGGTGTACAGCGTGCTGATCTGGTCGGTCTCCGCCGGCGGCGCCGGGCAGGGGGCCTTGCTGATGCTGGCCTTCGGCCTCGGCACCCTGCCCAATCTGCTGGCCATGGGCGCCGCCGCCACGCAGCTGCAGGGCCTGGCGCGCCGTCCCTGGGTGCGCCGCCTGGCCGGCGGCCTGATCATCCTGTTCGGTCTGCTGCAGCTCTCGCGGCTGGTGGTCTGAGGGATCTCCTTTCAAGCGCCCCCGCGGCAGGGGCGGCGCCGGGCCGGGTGATGGTGCGGATCGGGATGGTGGTGCGGTTCCTTCGTCACCGCATCGGGGTGGCACCGGGCCGGGGTTCTGGTGCGGTTCCTTCGTCACCGCACCCTACGGGTCGGGGGTAGGGTGTGGTGAGGTCACGAACCGCACCGGGGATGGCACGGATCGGGATGGCGGTGCGGTGCCTGCGTCACCGCGCTCTGCGGATCGGGGGGGTGGTGAGGGACGGTCAGGCCTTGTCCAGCCGCCGGTAGCTGATGGCCTCGGACAGGTGTGCCGCGTGGATGGTCTCGCTGCCTTCGAGGTCGGCGATGGAGCGCGCCACGCGCAGGATGCGGTGGTAGGCGCGGGCGGACAGGCCCAGGGTCTCGATGGCGTTGCCGAGCAGGGTGCGTTCGCGGGGCGCCAGTCGGCAGTGGCGCTCCAGGGCGGCGTGTTCGAGTTGCGCGTTGCCGCAGCCCTGGCGTTCGAGCTGGCGGGCCCAGGCCCGGGTCACCCGTTCGCGCACGCGGGCGCTGGGCTCGCCGGGTTCCGCCTGGTCGATCAGCTCGCGGGTGGGGATGGCCGGGACTTCGATCTGGATGTCGATGCGGTCGCGCAGCGGCCCCGAGATGCGTGCCTGGTAGCGGGCCGCCGATTCCGGGGTGCACTGGGCGCAGCGTCGCTCCGGCTGGTTGAGGTGGCCGCAGGGACAGGGGTTCATGGCGGCGACCAGCTGGAAGCGGGCCGGGAAGCGCGCGCTGCGCGCGGCGCGCGAGATCACGACGTGCCCGGTCTCCATCGGCTCGCGCAGCACGTCCAGGACCCGCCGGTCGAATTCGGGCAGCTCGTCCAGGAACAGCACGCCATTGTGGGCCAGCGAGATCTCGCCCGGCCGGGGCAGACTGCTGCTGTGATTTCTATCGAAAGAAGCTACACTCAAAACAATATTTCAATAACTTAAAGGCTATGATTCTGTCGATTTATGCTACACTTTAACGTCAATAGCTGCTACGGAGGGTGGTTTTGAATACCAAAATCCACTACAAAGTTTCTGATGGGCCGCCTCGGAGGAAGGTTGGCATGACGCGCCAGAGCGTTTCGGGTATCTACCTGTTTCGGGGTCAAACGCCCATCGCCTTTGAATCCACGCTGGAGCGTGACTTCCTCATCCGTCTGGAAGCCGACCGCTCGGTTATCGAGGTAATCTCCCAGCCGGTCACCATCCGCTACCGTGCCAACGGAAGCGAGCACCCCTACACACCGGATTACCTCGTCCATTACCGGCAGCATGGCGTATTGCCCAGGTATGGTCGGCACTTGCCTTCCGAGCTGGTCGAGGTCAAACCCCGAGAGAAGTTGGTTCGCAATCTCAAGAAGTGGAAGCCAAAATTTCGCGCTGCCACGCGGTACTGCCTGGAGAATGGGTTCGTGTTCCGCCTCATGCACGAGGGCCGTGTCCGTGACCAAGCGTGGGAAAACATGCGTTTCCTGGCACGCTACCGCAAGATCGCCGTGGACACGGATCTGGCGGATTGGTTGCTCGACACGGCCCGGAGCTTGGGGTGCCTGCCTTTCCGACGGCTGGTGGACGCTTGTTGTTTTCCCAAGTGGGGGCCACATGGCAAGGCCCACGGGATCGCTGTGGCTTGGCATCTGGTCGCTACAGGAAGGCTCGAATGCGATCTGTTCGAACCCTTGACCAACGACACCATGGTTTGGGTGGCTGACGATGAGCGGTAGTGGACGGAGCGTTCTCGATCTGTCTATTGGTGGGCGGGTGCTGCACGATGGTCGGGTGTACGAGATCCGGAGTATCCTCGACTACGAGACCGTTGTCGGCCTGGACCCGGCCACCGGGCGGGAGAAGGCGTTGCGCGTCGTCGATCTGGCTCCCGTATCCGAAGATTCCGCCCCCTTCCGCGAACTGGAGGAGATCGACGAGGCTGACCTTGAGGCTGCGCGTTTCCGAATGGAGGCCATACGTCCGCTGCTGGAGCCTGGCATTGGACGGAAGGAGATCGAGCGTCGCGCCAGCGAGGTCGGCGTTCACTTCACCACCCTCTACCGCTGGCTCAACCGCTACGAAGCGGCGGGCACCTTGGAGGCTCTGCTACCCCGAAAGCGCGGGCGCAGGCGCGGCGAGAACCGCCTGCCGGACGACGTGGAGTCCATCATCAACGAGGTGATCGAGGCGGTGTACCTGACCCGCCAGCGTGCACCGGCGCAGAAAGTGGTTCTGGAGGTGCGGCGGCGTTGCCTGGAGATGGGCCTTCAGCCGCCCCACGCCAACACCATTCGCGCCAGGGTCGCCGCCATCCATCCCCGTGAACGCCTCAAGCGGCGGGGGCGTAGAAAGGAGGCCGAGGAGCGGTACGCGCCTGCTCCGGGTTCCTTCCCTGGTGCGGACTATCCCTTCGCCTATGTGCAGATCGACCACACGCCGGTTGATGTTGTACTGGTGGACGACCAGTACCGACAGCCCATCGGGCGGCCCTGGGTCACGCTGGCCATGGATGTTTTCTCCCGTATGGTGGCTGGTCTCTATGTCTCGTTCGACGCCCCGTCGGAGACCTCCGTGGCGATGTGCGTAGCTCACGCGGTACTGCCGAAGGACGAATGGTTGGCGCGCCTTGGGCTGGAGGATCTGGAGTGGCCTGTATATGGCCTCATGGACACGATCCATGTGGACAACGGCGCGGAGTTCCGTTCCTCGACCTTTCGCGACGCCTGCGCGCTGCACGGCATCAACTTGGAGTACCGGCCCGTCCGCCAGCCGCGCTTCGGGGGGCACATCGAGCGCTTGCTGGGGAC
Source organism: Sedimenticola sp. (assembly GCA_027024025.1). GTDB lineage: Bacteria > Pseudomonadota > Gammaproteobacteria > Chromatiales > Chromatiaceae > MONJU. The sequence continues at coordinate 55,818 of JALVTT010000157.1, read as the reverse complement.
TTTGCTCAAGGAGATCCACGACTTGCCGGGAACCACCTTCTCGTCGATCAAGGAGCGTGGAGAGTACCAGCCAGACAAGCATGCGGTGATGACCCTCAAGGAGTTCGAGGCATGGCTGGCGACCCTGATCTGCAAGGTGTATCACCTGCGTATCCACTCGGGGATCGGCATGCCGCCCCTCAAGAAGTGGGAAACCGGGCTGTTTGGCGATGGAAGGGAAACGGGGCGTGGCTTGCCCAAGATACCTGGCGACCGGGTGGCGTTCCTGCTGGATTTCCTGCCACGTTTCCGGCGCACCATCCAGCCGGATGGTGTGACCATCGAGGGGCTGGCTTACTATGCCGACGTGCTGCGACCTTGGATCGGCGCGCCGGACCCGGACAATCCGAAGTCCAAGCGCAAGTTCACCTTCCGCCGCGACCCTCGCGACATCAGTGTGGTTTGGTTTTTCGATCCAGACCTACGCCAGTATTTCCGTGTGCCCTTCGCCAACCAGGCCCTGCCGCCAATGAGTGTATGGGAGTACCGGCAGGCGCGTGACCGGGCGCGGGAGGAAGGTATGAAGGCGGTGGACGAGCGGCGCGTTCTGGAGGCTCTGGAGGAGCTGCGCGAGCGGACGCGGGAGTCGGCGGCCCGTACCAAGAAGGCGCGGCGCAGTCTCCAGAAACGCCGGGATCACAGGGAGCGAGCCGCTACCGTCGAGTCCACGCAGGCCGCGGAGGATGTATCCGCGCAGGTCCCGGAGGCGGATGACGACATTTTCCAGGTTGACGAACCCCTTGGTGAGATCGAATGACGGACATGGATCTTTCCCATATTCACCCGGATTTCCGGCACGTTGCCGGGCTATCCAACGAGGAGCGCATCCGGTTCCTGTACGAACCTCGCTGGCTGGGCTATCCGCAGGCCAACGAGATCATCAGGCGGATGCGCGCCTTGATGGAAATGCCCACCCGGCCCCGGATGCTCAACCTGTTGATTGTCGGTGAGCCAAACAACGGCAAGACCACCTTGGTCCGCCGCTTCGTTCAGCTTCACGGTCAGTCCCATGTAGATGAAGAGGAGGGAGAGCCGCACATCCCCGTGGTGCTGGCAGAGGCGCCGCCAAAGCCTGATGAGAAGGGGTTGTACGTTTCCATCCTGGAGCGGTTCAGGACCCCCTACCGGGCCACTGACCCGGCACCGAAGATGCGATACCAGCTCATCCACCTGATGCGGTACTGCCATGTCCGCATGCTGGTCATCGACGAGTTCCATTCCCTGCTGACCGGGACGCCGGTCAAGCAGCGGGAGGTGATGAACGCCATCAAGCTGCTGTGCAATGAGCTGGGCATCCCCATCGTCGGGGTGGGCACGGCGGAGGCGGTGCGGGTGCTCCATTCCGATCCGCAGCACGCCAGCCGGTTCGACGTGGTGCGGCTTGGATTGTGGGATCTGGACAAGCCGTTTGTACGGCTGCTCGTCGGTTTCGAACAGGTCCTGCCGCTGCGCAAGCCTTCGGGGTTGAACCGCCCGGAGCTGGCCCGGCGGCTGCATGCGATCAGTGGCGGCAACCTGGGCGACCTGCACCGGCTGCTGATCGAGTGCGCCACCGAGGCCATCCAGTCGGGTATCGAATGCATCACCCCAGAAATCGTGGAGGCGAAGTCATGGGTAAAGCCTACTCGTGGCATCCGGGAAGTCGTCCGCTGAACGCCCGTTGGATATTGCCGGTGCCGCTGCTCCCCGACGAGGCGTTTTCCGGGTGGCTGGTCCGGGCGGCCTTGGCGCAGGGGTGCGATCCCTTGGTGCTCACGGGGGAGTTGTGGCCCAAGTGGCGCGTGTGGACGATGGACTGCGACCGGGGTATGCCCGATGACAGGCTGGCCGTCCTGGAACAGGAATGCGGTGTCGCAGCGGAGGCGTTCCGGGCCTCGATGCTGCCGCCGCTTATGGTGAACGTGGCTGGCCAGGTGCCGGAGTTGCATGAGCCTTGGCCTTGGGTGCGCCCGTTTGGGCGCAGGAACCGCCGCTGCGTACAGGGGTGGCAATATTGCCCTGTTTGCCTGAAGGAGGATGATGGCAAGCCCTTTTTGCGGCTGCATTGGCGGTTGGCGTGGCATGTCGCTTGTAACAAGCACGGGACGGTGCTGCTGGATCGCTGCCCCCATTGCGGCGGACCGGTGCTCCCGCATCGCCTCGCGGCGGAGGACGAAACATTGGCCCAGTGCGCCCTGTGTGATGGCGACCTGCGCGAGACGCAACCGGAGGATGCCGGAGATGAGTTGCTGGCGATGCAGAAGACTTGCGACGAGGCCGCCGGAACGGGCATGGCGCGTTGGGGTGGCAAGGATGTCCCGGCGCACGAATGGTTCGATCTTGCGCGTTTCTTCGCGGGTTGGCTGCGCCGCTGCGACTTGGTGGTGCGGCGGGCGTTCGTGGACAGTTTATTGCCGGATGCCGGAGAGATTGAGCGTCCTGTCTTGACTTTGAGCATCGAGGCGCTGCCCTTGGACGATCGGGCGCGCCTGATTGTTCCGGCAGTGCGGCTTGCGTCCACAGGCTTTGGTGAGATGACCGAGGCCGCATTGGAGGCCGGGATGACCGTGCGTTCCTTTCGCACTCGCAACCGCCTGCCCGCGCTGCTGGAGCCGGTGGTGGCGGCTTTGCCAGAACGGAGCCGAACGCGAAGGAAAAGGGCCGGGAGTGGCGATGCCCCACGTTCGAGGGCGGCTGTCGAGCGCATGTGGCGACGGCTCCAACGCAAGGCAGGGTTGGCATGAGGCCGGATGAGGCATGTATCCGGTGCGGTCGCAAGGGGCGGCCCACGGGGCTGCGCAGGCCGGAAGGTCCCGTATGCAACGCCTGTGTTCCCTGGTTTCGGGAGCCGGAGCCATGCCCGCGCTGTGGGCGCATGTCTCGGCACTTGGCGCGTGCGTTGCGGCTGGGCATTGATGAGCCGGTCTGTCCCGTATGTCAACGGGCCGATCACGCTACCTGCCCTGCGTGCGGCAGACATCGGCGGCTGATAAAGGCGGATGATGGACGGTTGTTGTGTCGGCCTTGCTTGGATGAGGGAATCCGTTCCTGCTTGAAATGCGGAAGCCCCATGCCAGCAGGCCGGGGAGACCGTTGCGAGGATTGCTACTGGAAGGATTTGCTGGAGAAGCGGATTGCGATCTGTCAGGCGGGCCTTGGGAATGGCCTGGCCGAGGAATTTGGGGTGTTCGGGCGCTGGCTGGAGGCGCGGCGGGGCGCGAACGTGGCGGCCATCCGGATCAATAAGTACCTTGCCTTCTTCCAGGAGATGGACGCCGAATGGGGCTGCATCCCGGACTACAAGGAACTGGTGGCGCGCTTTCATGCGGAGGGGTTGCGTCGGGTAAGGCTGGCGATCCAGTGGATGGAGCAATCCGGACGGCTGAAGGTGGATGAAAAGGCGCGGGAGGAGGATTCCGAACGGCGGCGTATCAGGGAGCTGGGGGAGAGAATTGACGCCTCGACCGCCGGAGGAGCGTTGTGGCATGCTTACCGCGAGCGTTTGATGGCTCGTTTGGAGGAAGGGAAAACCTCGCTGCGGAGCGTCCGCATGGTGCTCTCGGCGGCGGCGGATCTGGTGCTCCGGGCAGAGGGGTGCGTACCCGTCCAGCCAGATCTCGACGCCTACCTGCTGGACAAGCCGGGGCAGAAGGCGAATATCACGGGGTTCGTGAATTTCATCAATGAAGCGCAGGGAGTGAGCCTGGTGCCGCAGACGGACGAGAAGCGGGCGAAGGAGCGCAGCAAGGCAAGGTTGGAACGCCAGCTCATCGCCATGATGAAGAATCCGGAGGATACGCCGGAGTTCCGGAGGAAGTGGGCAAGGGTCGCAATGAGGTATTTTCATGGGCAGCCAATGCCCAAGACAACAGAATTGACCGACGTACTGGATGGAGGGCTGGTAGTTCGTAGTAGAGGGAAGGAGTATTGGGTTCCACTACCTCTTAAGATTATGCGTCCTAGGAACGGTCTTGACCAAGGTTTGATTGATCTACGCACGGAAAGCTTGCCAGCTGCGAAGGTAGGTGGATCATGACGCTCGTGCAATCCACATCCCAGAAGCGCCGGGGGGCTCGAGAGGACGTCCCACGCTTTCACTTGCACGGTTTCCTGGACACGACCCTACTGGAGTCGGGCGCAATTCCGATTGCCGAAATCGCTGAACTTGCCATGCGGGAAGGTCAATGCACGAACCCGCTCTATCGGGTTCACCGCTGGTTCGCTCGACGCCTTGGTTCTCAGTTCCGGTCAATCTTGACCGGTCTTTCGCTTGATGCTGATGAAGCGAACCGCTTTTGGGACACCTTCCTGGGTGAGGTGCCTCTGGACGGCGCGGTGGTCCTGGATCCCTTCGTCGGAGGGGGAACCAGCTTGGTGGAAGCCATGCGCTGTGGTGCACACGTGATTGGATACGACATCGACCCGGTAGCCACGTTCATCACGAGATTTGAACTGGAAGCAGCTGCCTACGATCCCGAGAGCGAGGAGATTGCCGAGCTCTGCGCCTCCATTGCTGCCCAGCTGGCACCTTTCCACAGGACCAAAGTCAAAGGCCGGGAGCATGAGGTCTTGCATCACTTCTGGGTGGAGTGTCGCACCTGTCGTTCCTGCGGGACCTCTTTCGAGATCCATCCGCATTTCCAGTTGGCGTCCAACAAGGAGAAGGGGCTCCAGTGGGCCTTCTGTAAGACATGCCACGAAGTCCACGAGCTTCCGATAGAGCGGAAGGAAATCCGCTGTACGTGCGGGACCCGGACCCGTATCGCACGGGGCACCCTCAATCGTGGAAAGGTTCGCTGTCCCGCATGTGGCGACATAACGGGTCTCGCTGATCGTGGAGATAGTCCGACGCCCCCGGCGTGGCGCTTGTTTGCCCAAGAATACATCGAGCGAAACCCAGGTGGCGTAACGCGGCATTTCAAGAAGGTGACGAAAGGAGATCGTATTCGCTACGGAAAAGCCTCGCGCCTTCTCAAGGAGATTGAGGGCTCCGAGGGCCCGTTTGCGCCGATGCGCGAGATCCCGACAGATGGCCGCTCAGACCAGCGACCTATTATCCACGGCTTCAGAAGGTATCGAGACCTTTTCAACGACCGGCAGCTGCTACATCTGACCCTGCTTGGCAAGGCCATCGCAGCGGTGGATGAGCCTCGTGCCCGGCGCGTCCTTGCTATGGCCTTCAGCGAGCATCTCACCACGAACTGCATGTACACGGCGTATGCTTTCGGCTACCGCCGCGTAAGCCCTATGTTCTCAATCCATTCCTACCGGCACATCACGAGGCCGGTGGAAATCAATCCATGGCTCGAGGGTATTGGGCGAGGTACGTTTCCGAACACTCTCAGCAAGATCACGAAGGCGGTGGCGTTTGCCAAGGCCCCGACCGAGTTGGACCCGAAAGGCGGCCGCGTTCCGTCCAAGGCGGGAGAGCACGTTTACGCCTCGGAGGTTTCTGCCAACCCCTGGCAGGTCCTGACCGGCTCCTCAAGAGCTTCCATACGCACAAAAACTTCCGAGGATCTGGCCGAGATCCCCGATGGAACCATCGACCTCATCCTCACGGATCCTCCGTACTTCGATAACCTGAGCTACTCGGAGCTCTCCGACTTCTACCTGGCCTGGCACCAGTCCCTTGGAGAGGCGGAACCTCCATTCGATGATCCGCACCTTGCGGTCCCTATCGGAGAGAACCTCGCCTTGACCTCCCGAGCCGACGAGTCGATTGCGGTTTATCGTGAAAGGCTCCAGCGGATCTTCTCCGAATGCCGGCGTGTGCTCAAACGGAATGGAGTCTTTGTCTTCACCTATCACCACAAGCACATTGCTGCGTGGAATGCTGTAGGCGAGGCGCTGGCCAGATCGGGATTCAGGTGTACCGCCGTCCTGCCCCTTCGCGGTGAGGGTCAGGGGGGGCTTCATTCCTACAATGGAACCATCAAGTGGGATGCCGTATTCATATGCCGCAGGGATGCACAGGCGCCCGGTGGAGAGTCCTGTCCAGTGGTCGTTCCGCGCAGCGCTATGGCCGATGCCAGATGCCGTGCGGATGCCTACGCCAAGGAACTCGGCGATAAGAAACGAATCGGCTTCCGAGAGCCAGACCGCCTGAACCTGGAACGGGCCATGATTGTGGCGTCGGCGGTCCTGGGAAAGGCAGACGACGAGTCCGTGCCACTTCACACGGCACTCTATCGCACAAGAGAACGAGGAGGCAACTGACATGCCCCGGCTGGACAAAGGCACGCTCGCGCTCACATTCAAGTTTGATTGTGACCGCTTTCTTCGATTTCGGCTGGCATCCGACGCCGAAAAAGACTCTCTCTGCATCGAAGCCGATACCTACAAGCGACCCGGTATCGAACTGATCAAGGCGGCCGGGCGTCGGTGGGAGGCGGACAAGTACCAGGATCTTATCGACGTTTCACCGCCGGACGCCGTCGAGTATGTCGAGAAGGAAGAGGTCGATGAGCTTGTTGGTCGGAAGCCATTCGGTAAGGTCGAGAACCTGTTCGAAATCTTGCGGCGTGAGAGCCCGCCATTTGCCATCATCGAAGCTGAGTTCGAGGTTCCGTCAAATATCACACCGGGTCTCCAAGAGGCATACGACACCTACGGTTTGGAGACCGTAAGAGCCCGTCCCGACATCATATGGATTCGAGCCGGCGGCACGGGACATCCGCTTATCGGCGATCCGGATCCTGTGCCGGAGTTCGAGCTACATGTGATTGACGTGAAAATGGCGGCCGAGCCTTCCCTTCGCCATTTTACGGAAGTCACCTACTACGCGCTCTCGCTGGCGGCGGCATTGGCGGAACAGGGCCTGTCGGATCGATACGCTGTGAGCGCAGAGGGGTTCATTTGGCCTGGTAGTCATGATGCTAACGCCTTCCGGAATCTTGTTCGTGAATACGAAGCAAGAGGAGATAGTGACCCTGTTACTTCAGCCCTACAGGACACCCTCGTGCCGGTCCCCTACGAGGTGTACCAGGTCCACGTCAAGCAGTTCTTCGAGGAACGACTACTCCGGGTTCTCGAGCAGAGACCGGAAGAGGCCTCTTGGCACGTGGGGCCAAAGTGCCAGCTATGTGACTACGTCCGATACTGCAAGCAGGAGGCGGAGAACTGTGACCATCTCTCCCGGCTGCCGTGGCTCAATCAGGGACAAGCCGAGCTTCTGCGCCAGAACGGAATCGCGACCACGCAGAGCTTGAGGGAGGCCATCAGAGGCAGCACAACGGAGTGGCAGGCCGCAGAAGCGTCAAGTCACCAGCTTCGCGCTGATCGTCCAGCTCTGTTGGTGCGAGCCGAAGCACTCCACACCAACGAGCCCGTCGTTATTGAGGGGCGCAAATGCTCACTTATGCCTGCATGGAGCGACCAGAACATCTTCATTACGGTCCACTTCGATCCCGGTTCCGGCATTACGTTCGCCATGGGCGCCGCCCGAGTGTACTTCCCACCGGGCCGCAGTCAGGGGGATCCACCCCAAACGGAAGAACATGTGTTTGTCGTGGACCGCGTCGACGCAATGAACCCGGATACAGAGCGGGCCCGCCTGGTGGAGTTCGTCACCCTCGTCTCTCGGTGGCTTGAAGAAGTATCAGAGAAGAACAAAGAATTAGGAGAGGAGAACAAGCACCTAAAACGGCAGGGTAAGAAAGGAAATGAGCTTAACAAGCTCCTTTCATCCCATATCTTTCTCTGGGACATGCTCGAGGTCCGCCAGCTTCGGCGGATGTTCGAGAGACACATGAACCACCCGGAGGTCGTGGACCTGATAGAGCTGCTGATTCGTCTCTTTCCACCGGACGATCTCTTGCCTGACCCAGAGCTGTTCAAGTCTCAGCCGGGTACTATCGTGAAGGATGTCGTCCGACTGCTTCTTGGCCTTCCAATTGCGCATGATTATTCCCTGTTCGAGACAGCCAACACACTCTTTCCCGTTCGCAACGAGAATGGTGACCCTTACCGGTTCCAACTGCCGTTCGGCTTCAGCACTCCCATGAGCGACCAGATCCCCTTTGAGCGGGCTTACGAGTTATGGCAGGACAAGATTTTTCTGAGACATTTTGACCCAAGGTTTCCGGGTCAACCATCGCGGTGGCGGCCATACACGCGAGACGAGCTCTATGAGGGGGTCAAGCACGCAACACGCGTCCATCTCCGAGCGCTGCAGCATATCGTGAGGCGACTACGGGAGCATTACCGTGACCGGCTTATGCTTCGAAAGTCTCCGTTCAGCTCTGCTCCACCAAAGCAGATGAAGGTCCCTGAGCGTGCTCGCAGCCTCATCGCCTTCGAGAAGCTGAATGTAGCAACCCAGGAGATTGAGAACCGACAGCGCCGGGCACTTCCCGTTGACGAGCGGGAAGCTCGTTTCTTTTCAATTCGCGGGATTCAGCCAGCCATCGGGGGGGGGGTACGAGGACTGTATCAAAGGGGTACGCAGATCGGATTCCCGTTATGTTGGCGCTGAACTCCTTGCCTTTACGTTTGCTCACACATCACGAGATGCCAGGATAAATGAAGGGGACTTTCTATTGGCATTATCCAATGAAGACTCCGACATCGAACTCGACGTTCCGTGGCGAATACACTTGGGTCTATCATCGTTCGACGAAGCAAAGGATCTGTTGGATGGATACGGGTTGGATGAAGAGTGGATGGTGAATGCTTCACTTGGAAAAGTACTTCAGGTTGAGATGGTGCGTTTGGTAGCGACGCATGAGCCCCCGTTTCTGGTGCTCAGGCCATCTAATAGTGGTTTGTTTAGGCTGGCTCAAGATGAGGGCATTCTTGATATGGATCAGCCGATGGTTCTCGATCCGCTGTACCAGGACTTCTCCAGCCGAAGGATAGAGCAAGCGCTGCGCGCCATTGGTGGCAACCCTCCCCCGATGCAAAGGAGAAGAAGGAGGAGGGTTTGATCATGGCAAGGCGCGTACAATATCCCCGAACAGAACCCGCTCATGGCTTCCTGTATGAGCCCGGGCAGTTGCAGGTCACCCGTAGCCACGGAGAGGTCGAGGACCTTCTGAACCAGGTTGCACAGTACCAGAAGCACTCCTTCAATCCCCGCCAAGCGGACGCCTTTCATAGCTCGTTCACAGACCGGTTGTCATTGCTGTGGGGTCCACCGGGGACCGGAAAGACAACCGTGCTGGCTGGCGTCATTTTGGGTTGGATAGAAAACGCATGGCAGAGCGGTGAACCGATCACGGTCGGAGTCGGCGCGAGCAATTACAACGCCATCGACAACGTCCTGAGAGAAGTTGCGGACTTGCTGGGCCAACGCGCCTCTGTCCTGGGCGAGCTGCCCGGCAATGTGCGCATTGCGCGCCTGCGCAACGAATCGGCGAAGCCTCCTCTCGATGAATGCATCGAAGACGTTGTTCGCACGGCACAGGCAGCACGCGTTCTGGCTGGAGCCATGCATGAGCGGACAGAATGTGTGGTGGTTGGTGGCACCTGGACGCAACTTGGGCGACTCGCAGAGGTTGTTTCGGGTGATGGGACTCCAGTCGCCAGATGGTTCGATCTCCTGGTGATCGACGAAGCATCGCAGGTTCCGGTGGCATACGCGGCAGCCTATTTCCTGCTTCTGCGTGAAGACGGGCATGTAATCCTCGCTGGAGATCACAAGCAGCTTGGTCCGATCTACGGATTCGAAATGCGAGACAGCGTTCAGGGGCTTTTCGATTGCATCTTCTCGTACATGCAGGAAACCCACGGCAAAGATCCTGTTGCCCTGGATCGCAATTACCGGACAAACACGGAGATTTCTGGATGGCCCAAGGAGCGGTTCTATAGCGAAGGATACGAGGCGTTTTTCCCAGAACGAAGGCTCGGCATTGCTCTGCCTGCAATAGGTAGCCCGCCGGATGGGTGGCCGGCAAACCTGCCATGGAGTGATCTATTTCTAAGGATCCTCGACCCGGAGATACCGGTGGTCGTCATCAGCTATGGCGTTCACATGTCGACGCTTTCAAATCCGTTTGAAGCCCAGATGGTTACGGCTCTTGCCCTGCTGTACCGACGCATCCTTGAGCAGGACGGCAACGGCCCCGGTGACCAGCAGTTCTGGTCAGAGCATCTAGGCATCGTGACGCCTCACCGGGCGCAGATGTCTACCATCAAAAACCTCCTGGTAGACGCAGCTGGGATGCCCATGGATCCACCGCCATTCGTGGATACAGTAGACAGGTTCCAGGGCCAGGAGCGGGACCTGATGATAGCAAGCTACGTTGTCGCTGACCGCGATTTCGTCGCCGCAGAAGAGGCATTCATTCTGAACCCGAGACGATTCAACGTGACCTTAACCCGAGCTCGCAGCAAGTTCATCATGTTTGTGAGTGACGCCATTCTTCAGCACCTCCCCGCCGACTCTGATGTGGCTCGGGATGCGGCGCACTTGCAACTGTTTGCTGAGAACTACTGTACGACCATCGACGAGGAGATCGAGCTCCCATATTTCGATAGTGGTCGGCCAGCGACTATGCGTTGCCGGCTGCGGGGGAAACGGGATACGCCTTGAGGGAAGGACTTACCGTGTGTCTCCTCGGGGCGATGGGCGCTGGAACGTGGTAACCGGCCATTTCAGACGGCTATTACCCCCTGCCTGATTAACTGAGTCGTTTTTTTCTTGTTCGCTGGCGGCCTGGGCTTGACGGTGCCGGCATTCTTTACAGGCGACAGTAGGTGGGGAGAAACATTCCAGCTCTGGTTCTCTCAGTTCACATCAGCACGCGGTAGTTTCGCTTGTCCGCATCCGTGGACTTGATGATCCGGTACTCCATGCCGCTGGCCACCGCAATCTGTTGGGCGAAGTCCTTCTTGGCCTGGACGACGGCGTCGTCGATCTGGTTGTCGGCTTTGACTTCGACTATCACGTACTTTTCCGTCCCATCCGGCTCTTCGCGCAAGAACAAGAAGTCTGGGTAGTAGCTGCGCACCGTCCGCGAGTCCGGGTCTATGTACTGAATGAAGAAGTCAGACTGGCCGTGGGTGAGCATCCCGGTGAAGTAGATTTTCTTTACCCGCTGCTCGCGCAGGAGATCCCAGAACAGTTGGTTCTCTGATCCGGAGTCGAAACAGTAGGTGTCCAGGTGAAAACTGCGATCCTTCTGTAGGGACTTTAGGCTAGGGTCGTCCATTCTAACAATCTTGTCTTTGTCAGCAGATACCTCATAGTAACCTTTCTCGGGGACTTTGATGAGCTCGATCTCGTACTCCTCCGTCTCTTCTTCTGGCGTGATCTTGTAGAGCGCATGGAAGAGTCGCGGAATGATCCAATCATAGAGTAGCTCGTTGAACCTGTTTATATATTCAAGAATCTTGTCTATGCCTTCTTCGGTGCCAGCCAACACTTCCTGAATCATCAGACAGGGCTTATTCAGATAACGGGAGATTTCTGCCACCAGTGTAATCTCACTGAAAACGCGGCGCTCACGTAGTGCCGTTAGATCTTCTGGTTGCCCACGCGTCTTTCTGGCAGCATCTGCTGGGTCCAGTCCTTCCTGCGTATAGTGAAGTAACTTGTACTGTTCGGTATCCGCCTTATCCAGCTCCAGACTGAGTCCCCTGGTTGGCTTCTTCTCTTCCAGCTTGAATTTACGATGAATGCGCTTGAGTTTGATCTTTCGGGGCGGTGGCACCGGCCGCACCTCCACGCGAATTTTGTTGGTACCACTGTTCTCAAACTCTTCGGCACTGATGCGGAAGTTTTGTTGCAGCTCGTCGTTGAGAATCTCAAGGTTGGAATGGCTAAGATAAACCTGTCCGGTATGCTGGATGTCACCGATCTGGCGCAGGCAGCGCATGGTGGCCTGCAAGACAAATACCTTGGATTTCGGTTCACGGAAAAGCCCAACGCCAAAGAGCGAGCGGCAGTTCCAGCCCTCGCGGCCTTTGTTCACCAGCAGAATGAACTGCTTTTCCGAACGTGGAGAATCAAGTAGGTTGAACTCCCGGATGTCGTCGTTGGTGGTGAGCTTCGGGTCTCCCACGTTCACCAGTATGCGATCTAGCGGGATACCATGCTTGGTCAGCGCCTCTTCTACCGCAGGCCGCAACTGCTGTTGCAGCTCTTCGATGGTGGCCGCAAAGAAGGCCAGTTTGGGCAACATCCCCTCGGGACGAAGACCCTTGGTCTCTTTTACAAAGTTATCGATGGCTAGGGCCACAAACTCTTTGTCGCGGGTGGTGGTGTATCCGTGGAGCACAACCTTTTTCAGAAAGCTCTTGTCGATGGCCTCTTTCAGGCCATAGGCATAGACCACCTCCGGCAAAACTTCCCTCCCCACGTAGGGCGTGCCGGTGTAGTTGAAGCAGGCCACCACATGAGTACCAGAGGCCTTGAGGCTCTTGGCCAAAAGATCGACCGTATTGCGAAGGCTGGTTTTGCGAGTGTCTTTCACACTGCCAGTGTCTTTGGCTAGGTTCTTGCCGAACGCATGGTGCGCTTCGTCGATGTATATGCCCAACTGTTCCAAGCGTCGCAACTTGTCGAAGCGTTGATTGGTGGTCAGGTCTTGTTCGTCTTCCGGTATATCGAAGCCGTAGAGATCTTCATTGGCGGCATACACGCTCTTGGCATCGAAGGTGGGCTTCCCCTTGCCGAACAGCTCGTCAGCGGCGGTCTTTTCTTTGCGCTGCTTCTTGAGAATAATCTTTTGGGTGTTCGAGATGATGAGGTTGAAGCGCGACCGATCCAGGGTGTTGAGGGTGGTGCCCGCCTCTTCCAGAAAGTGGAACTGGATGTGCTGGGTGAGAAAGTTCACATACTCGGGCGGCACTACCTTGGCCATGTCGAAAGTCTGAATCTCTTTCAGCGATTGCAGAACGGTTCGATCAGGGGCGAACACCAGGGCATTGTGGCAGTACTTCTTATCCTTGGGGAATTTGTTGGCCAGGATGAACTCGTAGAAGATGCAGGTGGCCATGAGAATGGTCTTGCCTGTGCCCATGGTCAGCGCAAAGATGTAGTTGGGGTAGAGGCGGGCCTGTTTCTTCATACGCTTGAACAGCGCCTCATAGTCGTCCTTGTTCAGCTCTTCCAGCAGGGCGATGTCCTTACGGCCAGCAAATTTTCCGGTTTTGTCCGCCCAGTCACGAAACAGCCGGTGCACCGGCTGATTATCCAGAAACTCTTTCAGAAAGACGTACATCTCCAACGCCTCGAACTGGGGGAGGCGCAAAAAGGCAGTGCCGTCCGACGGGTCATTGAAATCCAGGAACTTCTTCGAAAGCTCGCGGTAGTGCTTGCGGATGGTGCCCTTGTTCTCCAGATAGAAGGCCCGCAGGTGCTCGTAGAAGGTGAAGTTGAGATCCAGCCCGCTGGTGGTGCGCTTAGCCATATTGAACCTCCACTTCCAGGGATTCTGAAAGCAGGTCAGTGATCTTTACCATGATGGTGCCGGCATCTTCGGGAATCTCGTATTCTCCTTTGACCAGCTCATTCTTGTCGGGTAGATCCACGACGGCCGGCTCCAGTACCGCCCCGTCGTAGTTCCAGTCCACCATCACTGATTCTACGAGCTCGCGCCAGTCTTCCACATTCTCCTTCATCAAGCTGAGCTTCTGTAGCAGGTTCATGGGGTAGAACTGTTCGATGATCAGTTTCCCATTTTTGGCCATCACTTTGGCTTCGGCATCGCGCTTGAACTCCAGGTTGGACTTGTCACGCAGGATGTCCACCACCTCAATATCCAGAGGGAACGGCACCTCGTTCTGCAGCGTCGCTGCTAAGTCAGGCTCGTGGCCCATGCAGACGATGAGTAGCTTCTCTACCGGCCGGGTGGGATGTTCGGCTTGGCGGCGCTCGAAGGCCTTGTAGTCCAAGTTGGCGATAAGGTCGTTCAGATCGGCCTTGGTCGCAATGCGATTGACCGGCATGATCTTTACCATGCGGCCATCCTTCTCGCCATCGTAGATATTGCTGGTCTCCAACTTTTGGATCTCCAGGGCTTCGATGAGTAGTTCCTTCGCTTCTACCGGGCTGCGGAAGATGTCGTAGTGGTTGACATTGTAGACTTCAAACCCGGTGTAGTAGGTGGGTTGTTCTTCTGCATCAAGAAGGTCGTTTTGATTGTTTTTTAGCTCCTCAGCCACCTTAATTAGACGCTTGGTGGTAGTCTGTATGGCCCCAAGGTTGATGTCCGCACCGATGAAGCGACGGCCAAGTTTCATGGCGACGGCTTGGGTTGTTCCCGCCCCCATAAAAGAGTCAAATACCAGATCGCCTGGGTTAGTTGAAGCGGCAACTATCCTCTCAATTAACGCCTCCGGCTTTTGGGTTGGATAATTCTGGCGTTCTTTTGCTACAGGGTTAACAGGTGGAATGTCATCCCACGTTGAGTCAATAATATCTCCTGGCACTTCGTCTAAGTATATTATACGAGATCCTCCTCCAGTAGGATTAACATCATCTCTATATAGTCGACCGTTCTCATCTTCCTTGAACCTTTTTACATATTCTTCACTATGCGGTCTGTACTGTACGTTCCACGTATATTCATCAGATTTAACGTACGACAATATAGTGTCATGTTTCTGCGGAAACTTTCTGGCAGTAGATCTCTTAAATCCAAAATAATGCCATGCGATCTCATTTCTGAAATGGTTGGGTCCAAATATCTCATCAAGAATGCAGCGTATATAGTGATTCTTATGCCAATCACAATGAACATAAATGCTCCCCGTAGGCGACAATAATTCACGAACAATAATAAGCCTCTCATACATAAATTGAAGGTATGAGTCATTAGTCCAAATGTCCGTATACTGCATTTCCTCAAACGAAGACTGGTCAGATGTCGTTTTCTTTCCTTTTGCGGAAATAGATTTCTTGTATTCTGCTTTAGAGTCATACGGGGGGTCGATATAAACAAGATCAACTTTTCCTCGATATTCCTTCAACAAATGACCCATCACCTGAAGGTTATCCCCCCAGTAAATCTTGTTCCGCCACCCTTTAACCTCTGGGCCATATACTTCCTTGAGCTGCGCCGGGTAATACTGCGTTGACTGGAACGGCCGCTTTCCTTTCCAGTGCAGCATTGGGTACCCCTGAATGGGTTCGAACTCGTACTTGTCCACTTCGGTCGATTGCCCTTGGTTTTCTCCCAAGTTCATTTCTTTCTTTTTCTTGATCATGAAGTCTTCCTGAATTTCCAGTTCTTGGTATCGCAGTATGCGTGCATGTCACATTCTTTACAGAGTTTAGTCGGGCGATCGGTCATGCTGAAATCTTGCTGTTCAATTCGGTGAACTACTTGGTCGAAGGTGGCGATGGTGCTGGCGATAGAAGAGTCGTCCTTGGGGAAGGTGATGTAGGGGTTCCCGCCTTCCTCGCTGGTATAGTAAAGGTGGGTCTTGGTCACCTTCTGGCCGGTGCGCTCTTCCACCAGGTGAGCGTACACCTCCAGCTGGCGCTGATAGCGCCACACCTTTTCCCGCTCCTTCTCCAGATCGGGCTTTTTTTCGGACTTGAAATCTACGATCTCCACCGTGCCGTTTTCGCCGGTGATCAGGTCCACGCTGCCTTTGAGTATATACTCGTCCTTCACCAGAGAAATATCCACCTCAGCTTCCAGTATTTTTGACCAATCACCATTCTGCCGCCAGTAGTACCGCAGCACGTGGTCAAGCGCCACCTTTTGGATGGGTTCGGCCAGATAGACCCGCTCCCGTTGGGTCAGGTACTGGTAGTTGGTGTTAAACCAAGTCTCTATCTGCTCTTCCGATAGCTTCTCCTGTTCTCCACGCAGCACAGTCTTATGGATGTCTTCGATGGTTTGGTGCACCAGAGTGCCGAAGAGGATGGGGCTGGTCCGCACAGGAGTGAACTCCAGCTCCTTAAAGAAGCGGTACTGCTGGGGGCAGTTCTCGAACAGCGTCAGGTGCGAGGTGAAGGAGTACTCCTTCTTCAAGTTCACTTCCTTGACCTGTTCCAGCGTCAGCAGATCAGGGTCAAAGGCCGGATCCCGCCAGGAAGGTAGATCCTCGTAGTAGGGCGCGAAATACTTTGATGGTGTGCGGCCTCGGCCACTCTTTTCCTGACAGGTAAGCGCCAGCAGGTTCTGTGCCCTGGAGAAGGCGGTGTAGTAGAGCCGCCAGAAATCGTAGAACTTGGTCCGTTCCAGCGGCTCGAAGGGTGGCCGGGAAAGGTAGTCTCGCTCCAGCACTTCATCCAGTTCTGTGTGCTGTTTGCGTGGCACGGCATAAAGCGACCCAACCATAACCACGGGAAACTCTAGGCCCTTGGACTGGTGGATGGTGAGAAAAGAGACACATCCGGAAGGGGCATATTCGCTGTCGTCCTCATACTCATCGATACCACCCTCATATAGAAAACGTAAAAAGCTGTTGAAAAACGACTTTATGTTGTTTTCCAGATAGAGTGGGTTGAGCACCGAAATATGGTGAAGGTACTCGTATTTCACCAAAAGGTTGGAAAACTGCGCCAGGTTACGCGCGGGCCGCTCATGGATCAGTTGGCCTTCCTCGTCTTCATCCAGAAAGCGGCTAAACAGGGGGAAGCGCAGCAGCTCATAGAATAGTCCCGAAAACCCATAGTTGGTGCTCTCGGTGAGCGTCAGGTGCTCTTTAGCCCGGACACGCGCCCACTTCAGCAGCTCCTCATTTTCTGGTTTGCGCAGCTCCTCTGCAAATGGCGCAAAACACTCTTGGTCATAGTAATCCCAGATCGGGAGATAGGCCGAGCTATCCCATTTGCGAACTTCCGGGAACTGCGGGAAAAGGAAGATCAGCGCACCGATCATCAGCCTAACTTCTTCACGCTCGAAGTACATGTTGGAGCGAGGAGAATAAACGGGAATACCTCGTTCCTCCAGCGTCTTGGCCAGGGCCACTGCATCTTTATGTTTCACCGACCTGAAGAGGAAAGCTACCTGATTCCAGTTGGTGATGGCACCCCTGCTTTTCATGTCGCGCAGGAAGGCTTCTACTTCATCAGCCCAAATACCGTGTTCTTCAGCTGATACTTTTATGACCGTGGCGGTTTCTGGGAAGGTCGCCGCTTGGTTTTCTTCTATGAGTTTGTCAAAGCGGAATGTATTACCCCCATACTCCCAGTTTTGGTCATTCATCCAGCGGTTGTAGAAGTGGATAATGTCAGGATGAGAACGGTAGTTGGTGGTCAGTCTGACTTGTTTGCACTGGCCATCTTCGAACTGATCCGGAAAGGTCAGAATGTTTCGTATGGAAGCACCGCGAAATCGGTAAAGGCCCTGGTCGTCGTCGCCCACCACGCAGAGGTTGGGCTGGTCAGCACAAAGTAGCTTGAGGATCATCTCCTGGATGGTGTTGGTGTCCTGGTATTCGTCGACCATCAGATAGGTGATCTTGCTTCGTACTTCTTCCAGCACCTGCGGGTTGTCACGCAGTAGGCACAGCGCCTCATTCTGGATGCCAGAAAAATCCAGGGCGTTATGTGCTTCTAGCTGTTTGTGGTACAGGTGCAAACAGGCGCCCAGCACTTGTACGGCCTCATCCTTCGCCTTGAGCAGCTCTTCGGGAACAAGCGCTTCTTCCGTGGCCTTGTTAAGCCATTTGAGAAGGTTGGCAGACTGATTCCACCGGCTACCTTGCAGGTCGCCTATGACGTGCTCCACATCGGCAATATCGTAGTAGTCGTTCAGGTTCTGGTAGAGAAAATATTGTTGATCGAATTGGTCCATCAGGGTGAAGCTACGCTTGAGGCGGGTAAACTCCCGGTATTCCTCAAGCAGGCGCAGACAGATAGAGTGAAATGTGCCGAGATACATCTCATGGAGGTTGAACTTTATGCCCAACTCCAAAAGTCGGTTGGACACGCGAGTGGTTAGTTCCTGCGCGGCCTTATCTGTGAAGGTGACGACAAAAAGCGATTCTGGCGCGGCTTTTTTCTCGGTGATCAGATAAACGATTCGCTCAACCAGAGTGAAGGTCTTTCCTGATCCAGGACCAGCGATGATGAGCAACGGGCCTTCAGTGGTCTTGATGGCTTCAAGCTGGCTGGGGTTGGCATTGGTGCTAAAAGTGTTATTAGTCACAACCTGCGCCATAGCTTTCTTTCTTCATTGTGAGCCTGAATTCACAAGGCCAATTTCTAGTCCTACCGTTCAACCAGATCATGGCCCAAAAATGTTGGGTGTGCATTACTCAACTTCGTCATGCCAAGCCTGTGTTCGAGCTGAGGGTGGCAGTTGGTATAAGATTGAAGTGCTCGATCCCGGCGTGGGTTAAGCGGATGCGCCCCGTGATCGCGAAATCCTGAATCCAAAAAACCGCCCGGGGGTCATGCGTCCTTGGCTTCCTCGCCGCGCTTGCCCACGGCAACGACCTTTAGGTCCGCCCGGTGGTTCAGGCGTTGGAGGAGTTCGTCGCACCGTGGGCTGAGGGGTTCCGGCGAGAAAAGCATGTCCACCAGCTCCCCTTCGAGTTGACTCCGCCCGCCAGGCAGGGCCTCGAACGTGGCGCGCCGTGCCGCCGCCCGCATTTCGCTAAAATCTCCGGCCAGGAAGGGCTTCAATATAGCGATGGCATCCGGCTCCCCCTTGGCTGCCCGACCCACCAATTCCGTCATGAGCATGTCCCCCAACCTTGGAGTGGGCTTCCCGGTATTGCTCTTCGGTGGTGATCTTGTCGATGTCGTACCCGGCTCGCTGGAACAGCGACTTCCATGACTCGTAGTCATTGTCGTGAAAACGGATGGTTCCGTCGGCCAGCCGTTCATAGGGTTCCCGTTTGCGCATCCTCATCAAGTCTCCAGGTTTTCGATAATGTGCTGGAGCAGCTTTTCCTCCGGGCTGTCCCCCTGGCAAGCTGCCCTTGCCAGTTCCAGGCTGCGGTTGTATTCAGCCACGGTAGAGGGGACCGACCGATCTCCGGTCAGGATCGAAAATACCCTTTCTTCACTGGGATGCAGCCTGATTTTCTCGTTCAAACGCAACATTTCTTGCCCTCTCAGCCCCTTGCACTGAAATGACTACCGAATGACGGGAAGTGGCTTCTCAGGAGGTGTTGGAATCTCCTGCATCGAGCGGAGGCAGAAGACCCTTTCTCCGTCCTGCCTCATAGAACTTCACCAGGAGCTCCGGCTTTACACGACTGATCACATCAATGGCTTTGACGAGGGTTTCAGCCAACTCCCTTTCGCCAAGCGTGGCGTCGGGAGTCTTTCCGCCTGCCTGCCACAGCAATTTCTCAAGGTTCGTGGTGGGTTTCGTCTTACCGTTCAACCGGATCATGGCCAAATTTGAACCCGTGTTCGGATGCGCCCACGAAGGCAGAGCAGCCTGTCAGGGATCGTCGTATCACTGTTCGTTGAAAGCAAACCCCATCCAGGAAAGATGGGGTTTGCTGGGGCCAGGACTTCCGTTTCCCGGCGTCGGCCCACGTATAAGGGTAGCAAATATCCGTCATGCGATGTTTCCGCTGGCAGTGTAGGAATATTCCTACATGAAAGAGGACTAGCGTTGCCTCCGTCGCCACTTCCACGGTGGAACCTGCTGTGATTCCGGGAGCGACCACAACCCGCGACGCTCGCGCCGGGCTTCTGCCTCGTCATCGAGCAGACTGCGATCCCTCAGGTATTTCCGGTACGCCCAGGCATGCCCCTCGCGCACCATTTCCCGGTTGATGTCTCGGTCTCCAAGGTAGATTTTCCCAATGCGACGTCCGTAACGGTCGGTGCCGGTGACGACGATCCGCACTTTCTTCCTGAAAATCTTGGCGGCCAGCGCCTGCCTTGCTCGCTTGCCCCAGGGTTGCCGTTTTTCCGGCGTGTCGATTTCCGCGAGGCGAACCTTCCATTGTTGGTGTCCGTCGATGAGCGCCTTCACGGTGTCCCCGTCAATGATGCCGACGATTCTTGCTATGACCGTCTGCGAAGCGTCAGCGGTCAGGCATACAAGGACAAGTAGAACCGCCAGAGTAGCGGCCACAGGCCATCGCATGGTGCATAGGGTCATTTTCTATTCTCCATGCAGCCCACTTTTGCAAGCGCTCGCCAAGCCGTATGTTCTCCAGCTTTTGTGTCGCCCTGGGATTTCGCGTGCTTGAAGGTTCGGGCCAGCGTGGGACACGAGCTCAGCATTGCCTTTGTGTAAACGCCCTTGCTCTCGACGATATTGGCCGCCAGACGCTCCAGCCAGTCCAGCACCTTTCCGAGGTCGCCGTTCACGCGGATGGCCAATCCCTTGAAGGATTCTTTTTCTTTTTCTGGATTGGCTGGATCGGTGCGTCGCTGGATCTCCACGATGACAGCCTCGCAATCGGCTGTCCTAACCCATATCAGCAATAAACCGCGTGGCGTGTTTTTGTCAATGAAATACCAAAATCCTTTCTTATTCTTCCTGTTAGCTACTGGGCGCGGCAATGGGCACAGCTCCGGTTCGGTTCCGCAGCGGACCTCTTTCCCCCACGTCACGTAGCCAACATCCAGGATCGTTTCAGGATGCAGTTTCTGCAAATGATGGAAGGCGTCCCACATATCTTTCAGTGTCCCCATGGACTCTAGGAGCAGCGGGGTGTGGGAGACGACCTTCCTGATGCCTTTGGGGCTACCCGCCGGATCTCCAGCCGACACGGTATCCACGATGTTCGACTTCAAGGTCGATGGCCGTCCTATTTTTCCGTCCTCACGGACGACGTTGCGGATTTCACCTGGTTCACCGAGCCATTTGAACGCGGGAGTGGTAAGCTCGAAGTGCCCTAGGCCATGGTCAGGTGGTTGATCATCCGCCATTTTCATGTCCGGACTGGAAGCGATCGTTTGCAGCATGACGGTGTTCCCACCGGTCTTGTCTCCATTGGTTATTTCATCTGGCTGTTCTTTATGGATTCGGATAACGTCGATTGGTGGGTGCTTGGGAAGCTCGATTCCTGAGATACGAAGGCCGAGGAAGCCGTTGTCCGGTAGAGGCTTACCGAGCACTTCGATCAACCCGATGTTCCGGTGCCATGGTTCGACCCTCAAATGGTATTTTCCGTTATGGGCGGTCTCCGCTTGGGCATGCAGCTTCTTCGTCAGGCGGCGGGTATTTTGGTCGTGGAGAAGGTGTGCGAGAAATGGAGTGTCATTCTGCTGCATGTAGGGGCCGGGGTGAACGATCCATCGGCCATTCTCTTTCTTTGCCACAGGAGGTTGGTGATCTCCGAATAGGCGTTTGAGTGCTTCATTCCAAGAATAGGTGAGCAGAATCCGGTGGATCTCGCCGGAGAGTCCGTAGGCGCGAACAAAATATTCGATGGCCGGGATAATCAGGAACCCTCCGGTAGCCAGCTTGAACCGTATTGTCCATGAATCCATAAGGGGCGCGTTGACTCCTCGAAGGAGGGGATGGGAAAAGGGTGGAATCAGGTAACGGTCTGATTCAGTTTTATGCAATGACTGCAATGTGTCCCACCCCTGTGGTGAGAAATTCACCTTGAACGCCCGGCGCGTCAATTTGATGTTCCCCACGTTTCGCTTTGCGCGCCAGATTGACCCGAGTGGGACCTGTCCGAGCAGGGCGATATTGACCGGATAGATCTTCGTTTTGCCCAGCGCCTTCCCCTCGGAATCTACCTCCCGGAACAAAACCTCGATCTTGGGTTGAGATCGTTCCCTGTCGTTTGGGATTAGGCGACCGTACCACCATGCGGCAAAATTCCTTTTCTCCTTGGGGATTAGATTGATCAGGCGACGGATCGTCGCGATCCGACGAAACGACATTGTATGTCCCCCCTTGCGGCTGAATGTGTGGGAGGAGTGTAGCGGAATTGGTTGGAATGTAGCGGGTTTTGATGGAAGTCACAGCTGCCGCCGACCAGGGCGACGCCGGAACAGGTGTGATGGGGACTGCGGAAGGGGCGCTCGCGCCAGCGCGCCGGGTCCACCGCCAGGCCGGCCACCGAGTGGATGGCGGCGGTGTCCATGGCCTCGGCCTCGCTCATCGGCGGCAGGATGCCGGGCAGGCGCGCGGCGAGCATGGACTTGCCGGTGCCGGGCGGGCCCTGCATCAGCAGATTGTGGCGTCCCGCGGCGGCGATCTCCAGAGCGCGCCGCGCCTGGGCCTGGCCGCGCACATCGGCCAGGTCGGCTTGGAGTTGCGGCCGGTTCCCGGTATCGGGGTTGTCCGTCCAGGGCGCGATGCGTTCCCGGCCGGTGAGATGGGCGCACAGCTGCAGCAGGCCGTCCAGCGGCAGGATCTCCAGCCCGCCGACCAGGGCGGCCTCGGCCGCGTTGGCCCGCGCCAGGGCCAGACTGTGCCCGGCCTGGCGGGCGGCCACGGCCACCGGCAGCACTCCGTGCACCGGCCGCACCCGTCCGGAGAGGGTCAGCTCGCCGATCAGTTCGAGCCCGGCCAGTGGCGCGTCGGGGAGCTGGGCGCTGGCGGCCAGGATGCCGATGGCGATCGCCAGGTCGAAGCGCGCGCCCTGTTTGGGGATGTCGGCCGGCGCCAGGTTGACGGTGATGCGGCGGGCGGGAAATTCGAAGCCGCTGTTGACCAGGGCGGAGCGCACCCGGTCGCGTGATTCCTGCACGGCCTTCTCGGGCAGGCCGACGATGCTGAAGGCCGGCAGCCCGTTGGCCAGATGGGTCTCGACGGTGACCAGCGGGGCCTCGATGCCGAGCGCGGCGCGGCAGTAGGTGGTGGCGAGTGACATGCTTCTTCCCTGAAGGCGGGCGCCGGGTCCGGGGCGCTCCGGTGGTGGTCTCAGTCCTCCGTCTTTCGCGCGGCCTCGAGCGCGGTCACGCGCCGTTCCAGTGTCTCCAGCTTTTCGCGGGTGCGCGCGAGCACGGCCTGCTGGACCTCGAATTCGTCACGCGAGACCAGATTCATCCGCCGCAGCGCGGCCTCCAGGGCCGCCCGCAGATTGCGCTCGAAGTCGTCCTGCAGGGCGCGCAGGCCCGGGGGCATGCCCTCGCTGACGCGGTGGGAGAGTTCATCGAGAAATTTCGGGTCCAGCATGGTTCGGTGTCCGGCCTGATTCGTCTGCGGCAAGGGTAGCCAGCGCGCGGGCGCTTGTCCATGCGTCGTCGTGCACCGTGATGGTGCGCCTGCCGCCCATGCCCCGGGAAAGTGCCCCATGTCGGCGCATGGGTTGTTGTTGTGATTCTGATAATGAGACGTAAGTAAATGAATCTATAAGTGAAAATGGTTTTGGCACGGCATCTGCAGAGAGGCGGTATCGACCTATCGTTCGATGGACCCCCGGGGGTCAGCATTCAAACCAACTAAACAAGCATGGGAGTTATCAAATGAAGATGAACAAGATTGCCGTCGCCGTGGGTGCCGCCGTGATGGGCCTATCCAGCATGGCCCAGGCCGGGTTCAGCGCCAACGTGGCGCTGACCAACGACTATGTCTTTCGCGGTATCACGCAGAACGACAATGACATGGCCATCCAGGGGGGCTTCGACTACAACCACGACAGCGGCTTCTATGCCGGAGTTTGGGGCTCGAATGTGGCTGCCAAGGCCTTTAATGGCTCCAGCATGGAATTGGACACCTATCTGGGCTGGAGTGGCGATGTCGGCCCGGTGAGTCTGGATATCGGCGCCCTGCGTTACAACTACCCGGGACAGTCTGTCAGGCCGAGGGTGGATACCAATGAGTTTCATGTGGGTGTCTCCAAGGACTTCGGTGTGGCCAGCGCCGGTCTCACGGTCTACTACAGCTCCGATTTCTTCAATCTGGGCTCCGAAAAATACTATGACCTGAGCCTGTCCGCGCCGGTGGGTCCGGTCACCCTGGCCGCTCATTATGGCAAGACCTCGATCAACGAAAAGACCGGCCTGACCAAGCAGGACTACGCCGATTACAGCCTGGGCGCCTCCATGGAATACACCGGCTTCGGCTTCGATCTGACCTACACCAACACCGATAACAGTGGCATGTGCAAGGGCTCGGGGCTGTGTGGCAGGCATGTGACGTTTACTGTGTCCCGCTCGTTCTGAGTCCCTGTCACTGAAAATATCCACCGTCGGGCGGTCGTCCGGCGGTGAGGAGGAAGAGATATGAAACTCGTAGCAGCCATTATCAAGCCGTTCAAGCTGGACGATGTGCGTGAGGCATTGTCCGAGATCGGCGTCACCGGCATCACGGTGGTCGAGGTCAAGGGCTTCGGTCGCCAGAAGGGCCACACCGAGCTGTATCGCGGCGCGGAATACGTGGTCGATTTCCTGCCCAAGATTAAGGTCGAGATCGCGGTCAGCGAGGACAAGGTCGATGCCGTGGTCGAGGCGGTCACCAACGCCGCCCAGACCGGCAAGATCGGCGACGGCAAGATCTTCGTCTATCCGCTGGAGCAGGTGATCCGTATCCGTACCGGCGAGTCCGGCCCCGAAGCACTCTGAACAAGAAACCAGGAGAGAATCCTATGCAACTGATGAAACACAAGGGCCGCCTGGGGGCGGCAGCGTTTGCGCTACTGCCTTCCCTGGCCATGGCCGAAGACAGCCTGAGCGCGGGCGACACCGCCTGGATGCTGACGGCCACCGTGCTGGTGCTGTTCATGACCATCCCGGGTCTGTCGCTGTTCTATGCCGGCATGGTGCGGGCCAAGAACGGCCTTTCGGTGATGATGCAGTGCTTTGCCATCACCGCCCTGATGACCATCCTGTGGGCCGTGGTCGGCTACAGCATCGCCTTCGGCGGCGAGGGCGCCTACTGGGGCGGCCTGTCCAAGGCCTTCCTGGCCGGTGTCGGCGTGGACAGCCTCAGCGGCACCATTCCCGAGACCGTGTTCATGGTCTTTCAGATGACCTTCGCCATCATCACCCCGGCGCTGATCGTGGGCGCCTTCGCCGAGCGCATGAAGTTCTCGGCCATGCTGCTGTTCATGGCCATCTGGCTGCTGGTGGTGTACGCCCCGATCGCCCACTGGGTCTGGGGTGACGGTGGCTGGCTCGGCGGCAAGGGCATCCTGGACTTCGCCGGCGGCACCGTGGTGCACATCAACGCCGGTGTGGCCGGCCTGATCGCCGCCCTGGTGATCGGCAAGCGCAAGGGCTACCCGGGCACCCCCATGATGCCGCACAACCTGATGTTCACCGTGGTCGGCGCGGGCATGCTGTGGGTCGGCTGGTTCGGCTTCAACGCCGGTTCCGAGCTGGCCGCCGACGGCACCGCCGGCATGGCCATGGCCGTGACCCAGATCGCAACCGCCGCCGCGGCCCTGGCCTGGATGTTCGCGGAGTGGATGGCCCACGGCAAGCCGAGCGTCCTGGGCATCGCCTCCGGCGCGGTGGCCGGTCTGGTCGCCATCACCCCGGCCTCCGGTTCGGTCGGCCCCATGGGCGCCATCGTGGTCGGCGGCGTGGCCGGCGTGGCCTGCTTCATCTCCGCGGTCAAGCTGAAGAAGGTCTTCGGTTATGACGACTCCCTGGACGCCTTCGGCGTGCACGGCATCGGCGGCATCGTCGGCGCCCTGCTGACCGGCGTGTTCTGCGCCCCCAGCCTGGGTGGCGCCGGCTTCGCCGACGGCATCAGCTCCATCGGCGCCCAGGTCGCGGCCCAGGCCACCGGCGTGGTCGCGACCCTGGTCTACACCGCGGTGGTCAGCTTCATCATCCTCAAGGTGGTGGATGTGATCGTCGGCCTGCGCGTGGACGAGGAGCAGGAGTCCGAGGGCCTGGACATCGCCCTGCACGACGAGCGTGCCTACAACCTGAACGGATAACACACAACCCAAATCACGGAAGACTCGGGGAGGCGCCGCAAGGTGTCTCCCCTTTTTTCCGTCATAGCAGGGCGCGCACCTGTTCCCGCACACGCGGGATCACTTCCTGCTCGAACCAGGGGCGCTCTCTCAGCCAGCGGTTGTTGCGTGGGCTGGGATGCGGCATGGGGACCATTCGGGGCCACCAGGCGCGCCACTCGGCCACGGTCTGGGCCACCGGCGGTGGCCGCCGCCCGGGGTACAGATGCCAGGCGATGGCATGGCCGCCCACCAGCAGGGTGAGCCGGATCTCCGGCAGCGCGGCCAGCAGCGGCTCGCGCCAGGCCGCTGCGCACTCGGGGCGCGGCGGCAGGTCGCCGCCCCTGCCGGTGCCCGGGTAACAGAAGCCCATGGGGACCAGGGCGATGCGCGAGGCGTCGTAGAAGGTCTCGCGGTCGATGCCCATCCAGTCGCGCAGGCGGTCGCCGCTGGGGTCGTTGAAGGGCAGGCCGGTCTCGTGCACGCGCCGCCCCGGGGCCTGGCCGACCACCAGGACGCGGGCCCGGGGATCGGCCTGCAGCACCGGGCGTGGCGCCTGGGGCAGTGCGTCGGCGCAGCGGGCGCAGGCGCGTATCTCGCGCATCAGACGTTCGAAGCGCTGCCGGTCGCGCGTGCTCAACACTCGGCCAGCAGGCGCTCGATCATGCCCTGGGCCTGTCCGGCATAACCGCCGCCGAACATATTGGCATGGTTGAGGATGTGGTAGAGGTTGTACAGGGTCTTGCGCGTGGCATAGCCCGGGTCCAGCGGCCAGGCCTCCCGATAGGCCGCGTAGAAGGCGCCGCCGAAGCCGCCGAACAGCTCGGTCATGGCCAGCTCGGCCTCGCGGTCGCCGTAGTACACGGCGGGATCGTAGATCACCGCTTGGCCCTCGCGGTCGCAGGCCATGTTGCCGCCCCACAGGTCGCCGTGCAGCAGCGAGGGCACGGGGTCGTGGTCGATCAGTACATGAAAGCGCTCCAGCAGGGCCTCGCCCCGGTCGGCCAGGGAAGGGTAGCCGTTGCGCCGCGCCAGGCGCAGCTGGTAACCCAGGCGCTGCTCGCGCCAGAAGTCGATCCAGTCCGTGTGCCAGGCATTGGGCTGGTGGGTGGCGCCGATGGTGTTGTCGCGGTCCCAGCCAAAGCGTTCGGCGGTGTGGCGGTGCATGGCGGCCAGGCCTTCCCCGGCCAGGGCCAGTGAGCGACCGCCGCAGGACGCGGTGTCCACGTATTCCATGACGATGAAGGCGCGCCCGTCGTGGGTGCCGGTGCACAGCGGGCGCGGCACGCGCAGGGTGCCGGTGGCGGCCAGGGCGTCCAGGCCGGCGGCCTCGGCCTCGAACATGTCCAGGCGGTCGGCGGCGTTGGTCTTGACGAACCAGCTCTGGGCGCCGTTGCTCAGTTTGAGCGCGGTGTTGATGCAGCCGCCGCCGAGGTGGCTGGGCGGGCGCGGGTCGAAGGCCGTGCCGGTCTCGCGGCTGATGCGGGCCGCGATGTGCGCCCACAGGCCGCTCATGCGAGACGCCGGCGCAGCGGGCTGGTGCGCGGAAAGTGGGCCAGCAGGAACTCCATCTGGTCGGCCAGCACGTTGCGCCCCTGCAGATAGATGTATTCGGCGTGGGTCGGGGTGAAGGGGATGGCCAGCAGCTGCATGCCGGCCTCCTCGGGCGTGCGGCCGGCCTTGTGGGTGTTGCAGCGCACGCAGGCGGTGACCAGGTTGTTCCAGGTATCCTGGCCGCCGCGGCTCACCGGCGTGACATGGTCGCGCGACAGCTCGCGCCGGTGAAAGCGCTGGCCGCAGTACAGGCAGATGTGGGCGTCGCGCTGGAACAGGGTGTCATTGCACAGCGGCGGGCTGTAGCCCTGGTCGAGCCGGTAATGGGACTGGTGGTTGCCGTGGGTGGCGATGATGGAGTGCAGGGCGAGGCGGCTACGCCGGTGGGAGCGGGCGTTGACTCCGCCACGCACCGTGATGATGGGGCTGCCCAGGGTGTAGGCGATCATGTCCAGGAAATGCAGCTTCACGGCCTGACGGTAGTCGATCCATTCCAGCGGCATCCCGGAGGCATCTGTACGCAGTATCTGTTGAGACAGATCCGACACGGCCCTCCTCCTCGCAATATGTATCCGTTTATGGCACAAAACCGCGCGCGAGTTCAACCGGTGGGACCGGCGATGTGGTGCAAGACGCCGCGGGCTGGCCTCGGTTGATGAGGGCGGTGCGGGACGGGATCAGCGGCGCGGTCGGCCGCGCCGAGGCGCGAGGAAACGGTGTCGCGCCCGCTGACGCTCGCGCGGCGAGAGCGACTGCCAGCGCTTGCGCAGGGCGCGGCGGCGTTCCGGCGGCAGTTGCCGGAAGTGGCGGATGCGTTCCCGGATGCGCTGGCGCTGCTCCGGCCGGAGGGCGCGGAAGCGTTTCAGCCGCTCGCGCAGGCGGGCGCGTTTCTCGGGCGAGAGCCTGCGCCAGCGCTCGAGATTGGCGCGCGCCCGGCGTCGCTGTTCGGGGCTCATGCGCCGCCAGCGCTGCACGCCCTTGAGCAGGCGTTCGCGCCGCGCCTCGGGCAGACTGTCCCAGCGGTCCTTGAGCTGGGCGAGGATGCGCTGCTGGGCCGGGTCGAGCTGGTCCCAGTCCGGCGCGGCGCTGGCCAGTCCGGCGGCCAGCAGCAGGAGGATGAGTGTCAGCAGGCGTAGCGGTTTCATCGGTCTGTCCCTTTCGGTATCGGGGCGCGCTCGGGTGATCCGGCGTCGTTCTCGGTGTCGTCCTGTTCCATGGGGTCGATCAGGCGCCCCTGGCTGTCCTCGCCGAACTCGGCCAGGTACTCCAGCAGCGCCAGGCTGGGCATCTGGCTGTCGTCCGGCGTGCCGGCGTGCAGCGGCGCCTGCAGGCCGGCCAGGAACAGGGGGATCAGCAGACGTGGCCTCATGCCGGGCCGTCTCCGCCGGCCGGGCCCAGGTCCTGCTCGCTCAGCCATTCATAGAACTCCAGCTCCTCGATCGCCTCCAGGTCGAGGTCCAGGGTCGCGATCTCCATGGCCTCGGCCGACAGGGGCGGGAGATCGTCGTGCCCGCCGGGCATCGGCCGCCACAGCAGGACCGCGACCAGGGCCAGGACCGCCATGGCGGCGCCGCCGAGCCAGGCCGGCTGAAGCCGGAAACGCGGCGGGCGGGCGGCCTGCACCGCCTGCGCGCGGGCCTGGCGCAGGCGCGAGAGGGTCTGTCCGTCCAGGTCGCGGGCGCGTTCGTCGAGCGCGTCCCGGAAGCGTTGTTGCTGTGACTCGTTCATGGTCGGTAGGCCTCCAGTTTGTCCCGCAGATGGCTCATGGCCCGGGACAGATGGGTCTTGACGCTGCCATCCGAACAGCCCATGGCGCGCGCGGTGCTGGCCACGTCCAGACCCTCCCAGACACGCAGCAGAAAGGCCTGTTGCTGGCGCAGCGGCAGCCCGGCCACGGCCTCGCGCAGCCGCTCGGCGGCCAGGTCGCCGTCGAGCAGGCGTTCCACCGGCACCGCGGCGGGGTCGGGGGCCTGCTGCACCGGGTCGCCGGCATCCTCCTCGTCGTGGTGCAGCCAGGCGGTCCAGCGGCTGCGGACCTTGCGCCGGCGCGCCCAGTCGCGGATCCGGTTCTGCAGCACCCGGTGGAACAGCGGTCCCCACTCGCCCTGCGGCTTGTCGGCATAGCGGTGCACGAAGGCGAGCATGGCGTCCTGTACCAGGTCCAGCGCGTCCTCGGGATTGCGCGTGGCCATCTCGGCCATCACATAGGCGCGCCGTTCCACCTCGCCGAGAAAGGCGTCGATGTTGCGATAACGGCTATCCTCGCTCGGCGTTGCTTGCACCCGGGTGTTCACGCTCAACAGACCGAGGGCACATGATGACATTGTTGGGGCTTCCTCGCGACGGTGGCTTTTCAGGGGATAACGCGCCCGCCGCCTAGCGGTTGACAGCGCCGGCGTCAAGCGGTTTATGCACACCGGCAATAAATCCTTAATGTTGGGTGGGGGATGTCGGCACCGTTGGCCGGTGATCGCGCGCGTGTGCTTTAACACATTGAAATTACGATAGATATCGGACTGGTAAATTTTTTTACAATCCAACAGGGTCACGCAGGAAAACAGCCGCGCGGGCGATACACAGAGATCATCCACAGAGTTATCCACAGCTTCTGTGGAAAGTTGGGCAACTCACTGTTTTTCCGTCATTGCCGATACAATGGCGGCATGAAAACCCCCGTCCTGCGGGTCGCCCTGGCGGTGCCGCTGCCCAAGTTCTTCGATTATCTGCCCCCGCGCGGGCCGGCCGCCTGCCGGCCGGGGCAGCGCGTGCTGGTGCCATTCGGCCGCGGCACGCGCATCGGGGTGGTGGTCGAGTGCCTGGACCGCAGCGAGATCCCGGTGGAGAACCTCAAGCGCGTGGCCGGGGTGCTCGACCCCGAGCCGCTGCTGGATGCCGCGCATCTGGATTTTCTGCGCTGGAGCGCGGCCTACTACCACCATCCGGCGGGCGAGGTGGTCTGCGCCGCCCTGCCGGCGCGCCTGCGCAAGGAGAAAAAACCGCTGGCCTTCCGCGAAAGGCTCTGGCACCTGTGTGCCGACCCCGAGCAGGCCTGCGCGCAGACCCGGCGCGCGCCGCGTCAGCGCCGGGTGGTGGAGCTGCTGTCCAGCAGTCCGCAGCGGGCCCTGCCGCGCGAGGCCCTGAACGCGCTCGGGGGGGATGTCGGCGGGGCCCTGCGCGCCCTCGCGGGCAAGGGTCTGATCGAGCAGACCGAGCCGCGGCCGGTGTCCCCGGCCCGGCTCGACGGGGTGGCGGTGCCCGAGCTGCACGAGGAACAGCGCGCCGCGGTCGAGGCGGTGGCCGGCGCCCTGGGCCGCTTCGCGCCCTTTCTGCTGGAGGGAGTGACCGGCAGCGGCAAGACCGAGGTCTATCTGCGTCTGGCGCGGCGGGTTCTGGCGCGCGGCGACTCGGTGATGGTGCTGGTGCCCGAGATCTCGCTCACCCCGCAGCTGCAGCGGCGCTTCGCCGAGCGTTTCGGGGCCCAGGTCGCACTGCTGCATTCGGCGCTCGGCGCCGGCGAACGCGAGCGCGCCTGGCAGCGGGTGCGCCTGGGCGAGGCGCGGGTGGTGCTGGGCACGCGCTCCTGCGTGCTCTACCCGGTGGACCGCCTGGGCCTGGTGATCGTGGACGAAGAGCACGACACCTCGTTCAAGCAGCAGGAAGGCTTTCGCTATTCGGCCCGCGACCTGGCGGTGATCCGCGCCCAGCGCGCCGGCTGTCCGGTGCTGCTCGGCTCGGCCACGCCATCCCTGGAGACCCTGCACAACGCCCGCGGCGGCCGCTACCACTGGCTGCGCCTGCGCCAGCGCGCCGGCGGTGCGAAGGCGCCCTCCATCGAGCTGCTGGACATCCGCGACCAGCCGCTGCGCTCGGGCCTGAGTCAGCCCCTGCTGCGCGAGCTGGAACGGACCCTGGCGCGCGGCGAGCAGGGCATGGTGTTCATCAACCGCCGGGGCTATGCCCCGGTGCTGGCCTGCTACAGCTGCGGCTGGGTGTCGGACTGCCCGCGCTGCGACGCGCGCCAGACGGTGCATCGCCGCGCCGGGCTGCTGTGGTGCCATCACTGCGGCTCGCAGCGCCGCATCCCGCGCCACTGTCCCGAGTGCGGCAGCGCCGAGCTGAACCCGCTGGGGCAGGGCACCGAGCAGCTGGAGCAGCGCCTGTCCGAGCAGTTTCCGGGGGTGCCGCTGATCCGGGTCGACCGGGACGCCACCGCGCGCAAGGGCAGCCTGGACCGCCTGCTTGCGCGGGTGCGCGCGGCCGAAGCGGCCCTGCTGGTCGGCACCCAGATGCTGGCCAAGGGACACCACTTCCCGCGCGTGACCCTGGTCGGCGTGGTGGACGCGGACGGCGGGCTGTTCAGCGCCGACTTCCGCGCGCCCGAGCGCCTGGCGCAGCTCCTGGTGCAGGTGGCCGGACGGGCCGGTCGCGGCGAGCGGCCGGGGCGGGTGCTGATCCAGACCCGCTATCCCGAGCATCCCCTGATGCAGGTGCTCGTGCGCGAGGGTTACGACGCCTTTGCCGGCATGGCCCTGGCGGAGCGCCGCGAGGCCGCCTATCCGCCGTTCACCCACCAGGCACTGCTGCGCGCCGAGGCGGGCGACGCCGAGGCCCCGCTGGCGCTGTTGCGCGATCTGGTCGAGGCCCTGGGCGAGACCGGCCCGGTGTCGCTGTGGGGGCCGGTGCCGGCGCCCATGGCGCGTCGGGTGGGCCGCTATCGCGCGCATCTGCTGCTGCAGTCGGAGCGGCGCGCCGAGCTGCACCGGGTGCTGGACCGGCTCGGTGATCTCCTGCCCGGGCTGCCGGGCGTGCGCCGGGTGCGCTGGAGCCTGGATGTGGATCCGGTCGACAGCTACTGAGAGTGCGGCCGGGGCGAGGTCGCCCATGAGGCCGCGGGCCGGCAAGGGATTACGGGAAACGCTTCGAATACATCCCTGCCGCCGACGTTTTCGGAAGCCCTCGTGGGCCTGCGCCGTCGATGATTCGCGCCGTTCAATGACGTGGTCCCGGAAATGTGGCCGTGTCTTTGAGGCCCACC
The DNA here is from genome assembly GCA_027024025.1 of Sedimenticola sp. Taxonomy (GTDB): domain Bacteria; phylum Pseudomonadota; class Gammaproteobacteria; order Chromatiales; family Chromatiaceae; genus MONJU. The sequence continues at coordinate 23,522 of JALVTT010000157.1, read as the reverse complement.
CCGGGTTCTTGGTATCCTTCGCCGCCTTCCTTCCTTGCCTGAAACCGACATGAAAGCCGAAATCGCCGATCTCGTTCGCTCCGCTCTGCAGTCCCTGGCCGAAGAAGGCGTGCTGGACGCCGCCGCGCTGCGCGAGCCGGTGATCGAGCGCGCTCGCGATCCGGAGCATGGCGATTTCGCCACCAACGCGGCCCTGGTCAACAGCAAGGCGGCCGGCATGAAGCCGCGCGAGCTGGCCGAGCGCGTGGTGGCCGCGCTGCCGGATGCGCCGCTGCTGGCGGAGGTGTCCATCGCCGGGCCGGGCTTCATCAACTTCCGCCTGGCCAAGGACGCCCACCTGGCGGTGGTCCCGCGGGTGCTGAGCGAGGGCGCGGCCTATGGCCGTTCCGATCTCGGTGGCGGGCGCCGGGTGCAGGTCGAGTTCGTCTCGGCCAACCCGACCGGGCCGCTGCACGTGGGCCACGGCCGCGGCGCGGCCTATGGCTCGGTGGTGGCCGATCTGCTGGAGGCGGTCGGCTTCGAGGTGCACCGCGAGTATTACGTCAACGACGCCGGGCGGCAGATGGACATCCTGGCCACCTCGGTGTGGCTGCGCTATCTGGAACTGGCGGGCGAGGAACTGGCCTTCCCGAGCAACGGCTACAAGGGCGACTATGTCTGGGACATCGCCGCCACCCTGCATCGCGAGCACGGCGACGCCTATCGCCATCCCGCGGCCGGGGTGTTCGAGGGAGTGCCGGCGGACGCGCCCGCGGGCGGCGACAAGGAGGCCCATATCGACGCCCTGATCGCGCGCGCCAAGGCGCTGCTGGGCGACAACCGCTACCGCTATGTGTTCGAGCTGGGCCTGAACGTGATCCTCGACGATATCCGCGAGGATCTGGCGCTGTTCGGCGTCGAATATCAGGAATGGTACTCGGAACGTTCCCTGGTCGAGTCCGGCGCGGTCAACAGGTGCATCGAGCGCCTGCGCGAGGCCGGCCATCTGTACGAGAAGGGCGGGGCCTGGTGGTTCCGCTCCACCGACTTCGGCGACGAGAAGGACCGGGTGGTGGTGCGCGACAACGGCCAGACCACCTACTTCGCCTCGGACATCGCCTATCACCTGGAGAAGTTCGAGCGCGGCTTCGAGCGGGTGATCGACGTCTGGGGCGCCGACCACCACGGCTATGTGCCGCGGGTCAAGGCGGCCCTGCGGGCCCTGGGGCAGGATCCGGCGAAACTGGATGTGCTGCTGGTGCAGTTCGCGGTGCTCTACGAGGGCGGGCAGAAGAAGCAGATGTCCACCCGCTCCGGCGAGTTCGTCACCCTGCGCGAGCTGCGCAAGGACGTGGGGCGCGACGCGGCGCGCTTCTTCTACATCATGCGCAAGTGCGAGCAGCACCTGGACTTCGACCTCGACCTGGCGCGTTCGCAGTCCAACGACAACCCGGTGTACTACGTGCAGTACGCGCACGCGCGCATCTGCTCGGTGTTCCGCCAGGCCGCCGGCAAGGGTCTGGACACCACCCTGAGCGCGGGCACCGCCAACCTGGAGCGCCTGGTCGAGCCCCACGAGCAGGCCCTGCTCAAGACCATCGCCCGCTATCCCGAGGTGGTGCAGGCCGCGGCCATGAACGAGGAGCCGCATCAGCTCACCCACTATCTGCGCGACCTGGCCAACGAGCTGCACACCTACTACAACGCCCACCCCTTCCTGGTGGACGATGCGGCGCTGCGTGACGCGCGCTTGAAACTGATCTCGGCCGTGCGCCAGGTTCTGGCCAACGGGCTGGGCCTGATCGGCATCGGCGCCCCGGAGCAGATGTAGCCATGCCGCGCGACTACAAGCCACGCGCGGCGGGTGGCCGCAAGAAGCAGAAACAGGGCGCCCCGGCCTGGCTGTGGGCACTGGCCGGGCTGCTGCTCGGCGCCTTTCTGGTGGGCCTGGCCTGGCTCAAGCTGGACCGGCCGGGGCAGGTCACGCAGTGGATCGGCGCCCGGCCCGACCGCCCGCCGCAGTCCGCGCCGCGCAAGGCCGAGACACCCAAGGTCCCGCCCTACCGTCCGCGCTACCGCTTCTACGACGAGCTGGGCCGCAAGCAGGTGGTGGTGCCCGAAGAACAGCTGGACCGGCGCAAGGATCCCGAGCTGACCGATCCCACGGCCCGCTATCTGGTGCAGATCGGCGCCTTCACCCGCGCGGCCGACGCCGACCGCCTGCAGGCCGAGCTGGCCCTGCTGGGCATCGAGACCCGCATCACCAAGGCCAGTCTGGGCGGCGGCAAGATCCGCTACCGGGTCCAGGCCGGTCCCTACCTGGGCCGCTCCCGCCTGGACGCGGCCCGCGCCCGCCTCAAGAAAAACGGCTACCGCGATCTGCTGGTGCGCATCATCCACTGACGCCCGCGCCGCCCGATTGGGCGCGTGTTTCCGGTTCTTCGAAAAATTCCGATAGATTAAAGACTTTCTGCCGTTATAGACTTCAGATTAAATAAGAAAATAATTCCTAATCATAGGGGGCGAGATGCAGGTTTCGACACATGTCTACCGTGCCGACCCGGGCTGGGACCGGCAACCGCCAAGGGAGTGGGACAGCGAAAACACACTGCTGCTGGTGTTTGCCGAGGCCGGCCGGTCGGCCGGCTGGGTGCCCGGGGTGCTGGCGGAGCTGGCCGGGGCCTTCCCCGCGTCCGCGATCATGGGCTGCTCCACCGCGGGCGAGATCCGCGACGACAAGCTGCATGACCAGAGCCTGGTGCTCGCGCTCATGCGCTTCGAGCACAGCCGCCTGCGCCTGGTCAACGAGGCCATCCCCGCCATGGAGGCCTCCGGCGGCGTGGGCGAGAAGGTCGCGGGGCGTCTGGCCGGGCCCGGCCTGCGCGCGGTGTTCACCCTGACCGACGGGCTGCGGCTGAACGGCTCGGCCTATGTCGCCGGCATCGGCCGGATACTGGGCAGCGGGGTGGTGGTGACCGGCGGCATGGCCGCGGACGGCGAGCGCTTTCAGGACACCTGGGTACTGGTGGACGGCGAGCCGCGTGCCGGCATGGTCAGCGCCTGCGGCCTGTACGGCGACCGGGTGGTGGTCAGCCACGGCAGCCGGGGCGGCTGGGACCAGCTGGGCATCGACCGGCGCGTGACCCGCGCCGAGAATAATGTGCTCTACAGCCTGGACGACCGCCCCGCGCTGGCCCTGTACAAGGAATACCTGGGCGAGATGGCCGCCGAACTGCCCGGTAGCGCGCTGCTGTTTCCGCTGGCGATCAAGGATGCCGGGGCCGGCGACATGGTGGTGCGCACGGTGCTGGCGGTGGATGAACAGACCCAGTCCATCACCTTTGCCGGGGATGTGCCCGAGGGCGCCACGGTGTGCCTGATGCGGGCCAATTTCGAGCGCCTCATCGACGCCGCCGGTCAGGCCGTGGACATGCTCGAGCCGGACGACGGCGGGCTGTGCGTGGCCATCAGCTGCGTGGGCCGGCGCATGGTCCTGGGGGTGCGTGCCGAGGAGGAGCTGGAGGCGGTGCTCGAGAGCCTGCCGGCCGGCACGCCGCTGGTCGGCTTCTATTCCTATGGGGAGATCTCGCCGGTCGCCGGTGTGGGCTGCAGCCTGCACAACCAGACCATGACCCTCACCCTGTTCCAAGAGCGCTGAGCCGATGCATCGCGTGCTCAAGCGCCAGTTGCGCCGCCTTGGGCTCTCGCCCGAGGGGCAGCCTGGGGCCGATGCCTGGGAGGCCTTTCTGGAGGTGGTCTCGGCCGCCTATGAGCAGGCGGACGAGGAACGCTATCTGATCGAGCGCTCGCTGGAGATCTCCTCGCGCGAGATGTCCGAGCTGCACGAGCGCCAGCGCCGCCTGATGGGTCAGCGCCTGCACGCGGTGCTGAGCGCGATTCCGGATTTTCTGTTTCTGCTCGACGCCGAGGGGCGCTATCTGGAGATCCTGGCCGGCAGCCGCGACGAGATGCTGCTCGAGCCCGAGGAGATCATCGGCCGGACGCTGTCCGATGTGCTGGAGCCGCCGGTGGCCTCCAATGTCAAGGCGGCGCTGGATCTGGCCCTGAAAGAGCAGGGTATCGGCGCCGTGGAATACACCCTGGGCAAGGGCGAGGAGGAGCGGGTGTACGAGGCCCGCCTGATCCCCTTTGCCGGCGAGCAGGGCGAGGCCCAGGCGCTGATGCTGGTGCGCGACATCACCGACCGGGTGGCCAGCGAGGGCGTGTCGCGCCTGCTGGACACGGTGCTGTCGCAGGCCGGCGAGGGGATCGTGGTGGTGCGCGGCCACGACCGGCATGTGATGTATGCCAACGAGGCGGTGAGCGAGATCCTGGGCTATTCGCCCAGCGAGCTGACCCGGGACGGCGAGGGCTTTCTGCGTCATGAGCTGGACGCGGCCCTGTGCGAGGAGATCTGTGCCGAGGCGCATCAGACCCGGCATCTGAAGAAGGAGATCACCATCCATGACCGCAGTGGGCAGAAGCGCGAGATCTGGCTGAGCATCGCCACCCTGCGCGGCGAGAATGGCGAGGTCGATTTCTTCGTGGCGCTGCTCAATGACCTGACCGAGCTGCACCTCTCGCGCGAGAAGCTCGCCTACCAGGCCACCCACGACAACCTGACCGGCTTGCCCAATCGTGAGTATCTCCGGGAGGCCCTGGAACACCTGGTCTCCAGGCGCCGCCGGCAGGAGATGCAGGCCGCGTTGCTGTTGCTGGACCTGGACCGCTTCAAGCAGATCAACGACAGCCTGGGCCACATGGCGGGCGACCAGGTGCTGCGCGAGACGGCGCGCCGTCTGAGCGAGGTGGTGCGTGACGAGGATCTGGTGGCGCGCCTCGGGGGCGACGAGTTCGTGGTGGTGCTGGACGATCTGCGCAACGGCGCCCTGGCGGGCCGGGTCGCGGAGAAGATCCTGGCGGCCTTCTCCGGGGTGATGACCCTGGAGAACGGCGTGGAGCTGCATATCGAGCCCAGCATCGGGGTGGCGCTGCTGTCCGACCTCGAGGACGGGCAGGACCACGAGGACCTGATCAAGCACGCCGATTCGGCCATGTACGCCGCCAAGGAACGTGGCGGCAACCGCTTCCAGTACTACCAGCGCGAGATGACCTTGCAGGTGGTCGAGCAGTTGCAGACCGAGCAGGCGCTGCGCCAGGCCATCCGCCGGCGCGAGCTGGAACCCTATTACCAGCCCCAGTTCGATACCGAGACCGGGGCCATCGCGGGCATGGAGGCCCTGGTGCGCTGGCCGCAGGCGGACGGTTCGCTGCGCATGCCGGGCGAGTTCATCCCGATCGCCGAGCTGACCGGCCTGGTGGTCGATCTGGGGCTGCTGATGCTGGACAAGGTCTGTGCCCAGATCGCGGAATGGACGCGCATGGGCCTGGATTGCCAGCTGGTGGCGGTGAACGTGTCGGCGCGCCAGCTCGATCAGCTCGATTTTCCCGCCAATCTGGGCGAGTTGCTGGACTATCACGGCACCTCACCCCTCCGTCTGGAGCTGGAGATCACCGAAAGCGTCGAGGTGCCGCCCGGCAGCACGCGGATGAAGAACGTGGAGAAGCTGCAGGGCATGGGCATGCGCCTGGCGGTGGACGACTTCGGCACCGGCCATTCCTCGCTGGCCAATCTGAAGCGCTTTCCGCTCAGCTGTATCAAGATCGACCGCTCCTTCGTGCGCGATGTGGGTATCGACCCCAGTGACGAGGCCATCATCCGCGCCATGCTGGCCATGGCCAAGGAGCTGGGCCTGGACGTGGTCGCCGAGGGCGTGGAAGAACAGCGTCAGCTGGACTTTCTGCGCCAGCTGGGCTGCAACCGGGCGCAGGGCTACCTGCTGGGGCATCCGGTGCCGGCGGGTGTGATGACCGGCCTGCTGCCCGCGGCGTCCCGGCCGGATTGACGCTTCAGGGCCGCGCCGGGATCTCGGTGCCGCTGGCCACCCGCGCCATCCAGGCCCGCACCAGGCTCACCAGCAGGTCCGCCTGATCGCTGTAGAAATGGTCCGCCCCGGGGACCTCGCGCTGCACATAGTCCTTGTTGCCCGCGCGCTGCGCCGCCCGGCGGCGTGCCGGGGCGCTGTCGCGGATGCTCACCAGGTCACGCTCGCCGTACAGATCCAGGATGGGCAGTTTCAGCCGGCCCAGCACGGCCAGGGCGGGATCGTTCGGGGTGCGCCGGTCGATGGGGATGCCGATGGCCACCCAGGCGGTGACCGACCCGGGCCGCTGTCCGGCCAGGAGACGGGCCACGGTCCTGTTGCCGAAGCTGTGCGCGATCAGCACCACGTTGCGCAGGCCCTGCTTCTCGAGATAGGCCAGCGCCGCGCGCACGCGCGCCACCGCGTCGGGCAGGGTGGCCTCCCACTCGCTGTCATGCGCCCCCTCACTGGCCACCGGCAGCTGGATGGAGAGGGTGTCCCAGCCGAAGTCGGGCAGCCCGGTGCGCAGCGGGTGGACCACGTCGATCCAGTCCGGGTTGGCGCCGCGCCCGTGCAGGATCAGCGCCGCGCCGCGCACCGGCTGGCGGCGGCTGCGGGTATGGATGCCCATGAAGCGCTGCGCGCCGGCCTGCAGCTGGATCACCTCACCCTCCAGGATGGCGTCGCGGATCTGTTCGTCGATGCGCCGCTCCCGCTGCAGATCGGAGGCGCCCGCGGCCCCCAGGCAGAACAGGAGGAGCAGGAGCACGGCCTTGCAAAACAGGGGCTTGTGTCGTGAGCAGTGCGCTGGATGCATGACTTTGGCTTTTCCGGTAGAGTGGTCCTTTTGGCGGGATCAGACCCGCCCGGCGCATAGACAGAAGTTTAGTACCGGCAGGCCGGTAGGGAGCAACAAAATGGCAGATTACCAGATCGCACCATCGATTCTTTCCGCGGATTTCGCCAAGCTGGGCGAGGAATGTGACAACGTGCTGGCCTCGGGCGCCGACATCATCCACTTCGATGTCATGGACAACCATTATGTGCCCAACCTGACCATCGGCCCGCTGGTATGCGACGCCCTGCGCAAGCACGGCATCACCGCGCCCATCGATGTGCACCTGATGGTCAGCCCGGTGGACCGCCTGGTGGGCGATTTCGCCAAGGCCGGTGCCACCTACATCACCTTCCATCCCGAGGCCTCCGAGCACATCGACCGCACCCTGCAGCTGATCAAGTCCGAAGGCTGCAAGGCCGGCCTGGTGTTCAACCCGGCCACGCCCCTGTCCTATCTCGATTACGTGCTGGACAAGATCGACATGATCCTGCTGATGTCGGTCAACCCGGGCTTTGGCGGTCAGAGCTTCATCCCCTCGGCCCTGGACAAGCTCAAGCAGGCGCGCAAGATCATCGACGACTCCGGTCTGGACATCCGCCTGGAGATCGACGGCGGCGTCAAGGTGGACAACATCGCCGAGATCGCCGCCGCGGGCGCGGATACCTTCGTTTCCGGCTCCGGCATCTTCGGCGGGCGCAAGGAGAGCGACCCCAACAAATACGACACCATCGTCGCCGAGATGCGCGAAGAGCTGGCCATGGTCGGCTGAACCTTCCGGCATACGCTGGCATCCCCCATATCTCCAAACCTGTCTCCCTCCCCGCTCACGGGGGGAGGGGCCGGAGTGAGCGCATGAGCATCCGCAAGCCCGAAATGATCCTGATCGACGTCGATGGCACCCTGGTCGATTCGGTGCCCGACCTGGCGTTCTGCGTGGACGAGATGATGAAGGCCATCGGCCGCGCGCCCCGGGGCGAGGCGCGGGTGCGCGACTGGGTGGGCAACGGGGTGGAGCGCCTGGTGCGCCGCGCGCTCACCGGCAGCCTGGACGGTGAGCCCTCGGACGAGGAGTTCGAGCGCGCCTACCCGATCTTCCTCGATCTGTATGCCGAGAACACCTCCAAACGCTCATGTCTCTACCCTGGCGTGCGCGAGGGGCTGGACTACCTCAAGTCGCAGGGCTACCGCCTGGGCTGCGTCACCAACAAGGCGGCGCAGTTCACCCTGCCGCTGTTGAAGGATCTGGGGGTGTACGACGACTTTGGGATCGTGATCTCCGGCGACACCCTGCCGGTGAAGAAGCCCGACCCGGGGCCGCTGCTGCACGCGGCGAAACATTTCGGGGTAAAACCCGAAGACGCCCTGATGATCGGCGACTCGGTCAGCGACGTGAAGGCCGCGCGCGCGGCCGGCTTCCAGATCGTCTGCATGAGCTACGGCTACAACCACGGCGAGGATATTCGTGACTATGGTCCGGATCTTGTGGCCGATTCCATGGTCGAACTGCAACGGGTGTTGTGATCCACCAACACGGCGGCGTGCCGATTGACATATGTCGTTTCCCCGGTTGCCGGGGCAGGTGGTAAACTATCGCCCACCTTGTGGGGGCGGGAATCGCCCCCTTGGTTCCCCTTCTGAATCCATCGTTAAGAGGTTTATGAACATGAAGAGCAAAGTTTTGGCACTTTCCCTGGGCGCGGCTGTTTTCTCCTTTGGCGCCATGAGCAACGCCTTCGCTGACGGCGCTGCCCTGTTCCAGGCCAAGGGCTGCGCAGGCTGCCACGGCGCAGGCGGCAACGCGCCGGTGATGCCGGTGTACCCGAAGCTGGCCGGGCAGAACGAACAGTATCTGCTGCAGCAGATGAAGGACATCAAGTCCGGCGCCCGCAGCAACGGCCAGGCCGCCGTGATGAAAGGCGTGATCGCCAACGTCTCTGACGCAGAGATGGCCGAGATCGCAAAGTACCTGGCCGGCGCCAAGTAAGCGACACCTGTTCGCTGACGGGGCGGCGATGGCGACATCGCCGCCTTTTTTGTGCGCGGTTTGTGCCGCCGCGGGCCCGCATGGATAATGGACGCCTGTCCATCCAACGAGGCCCGCCATGTTCAAAGCCATTCCCCTGTTCGTCATTCCGCTGGCGATCTACAACCTGCTGATGCTGTCCGGCGATGTCCATGCCAGCCTGGCCGGGCACCTGTTCTCGGTCCACCTGATGTCGGGCGCGACCTGGTCGTTCAGCGTGCACGACGCCTTCGTGGTGGGCGGGGTGCTGGTGCTGTATTTCGAGATCTTCAAATCCACTGGCACCGGCATGGCCTCGGTGCTGGACCATACCCTGTCGATGCTGGTGTTCATCGTGTTCCTGGTTGAGTTCCTGGCGGTCGCCGCCTGCGGCACCTCGACCTTCTTCGTCCTGGCGCTGATGTCGCTGCTGGACGTGATCGCCGGGTTCACCGTGTCTATCGTGGCCGCGCGCCGCGACTTTGCCATCGGCAGTCACGTGGACTGAGCTAGACATGAAAAAGCCCCCGCGTCGCGAGACACGGGGGCCTTTGAATTCAGACCGGGTCTGAATTACTTGGCGGCAGGTGCAGCCGGGGCAGCGGGAGCAGCCGGAGCCGGAGCAGCGGCCGGAGCCATCGGGGCGTAGCCGTAGCCGTAGTAGGGCTTGTCGTAGCCGTAGCCAGCCCAGTTGCCAGCGGTGTCGCCGTTGCCTTTGAAGTCGCCGTTGGCCTTGCCGCGGCCCTTGAAGGTCATGGAGAAGGTGGCCTCACCTTCGCCGGTGCCGTTGCCGGTGAAGTCGCCGTTGCCGTTGTAGGCGCCGTTACCGGAGGTGTTGTCACCCCAGAAGCTGGAGCTGGCGGAAGCCTGAGCGGCGGCAACGATGGCGACGATAGCGATGATCTTTTTCATGATGTGTCTCCTTGGAAAGACGTATTGGGTTGGAAGTGCTCTTCGACGAAACAGCCTGTCGATGCGGAGAAGTATATAAGCATTTTCTTAAATGTCAATATTCTTTTGAAATTTTTTTCAGGGGCCCTGTCGGTCGGCCGGTCTGTACACGGCCTTCAGGGGGCGGGCGACTCATTGGGGCTTGGCCTGGAAGGGGTTTTTGGATAAGGTTCCCGCATTCGGCCTGGCGGAGCTTCGAGGAATCATGTCGCCACTCTCCCACAATCTGTCTGGAAAGAACACGCGATGGCGCGGGCAGCGCTGAGTCTGCCTGCCGTTGTTCTTTCTGCTGTTGTGTGGAGTGTTCCATGACCCCTGAAAAATTCGCCGCCCTCGTGGCCGAGGGCTTCAACCGGATCCCCGTGGTGCGCGAGGTGCTGGCCGACCTCGACACCCCGCTCAGCGTCTACCTCAAGCTGGTGGACGGCCCCTACGGCTATCTCTTCGAGTCGGTGCACGGCGGCGAGAAGTGGGGCCGCTACTCCATCATCGGCCTGCCCTGCCGCACCCGCCTGCGGGTGGAGGGCCGCCAGGTGACCCTGGAGGATGAGGGCGGGGTGCGTGAGCGCACCGAGGTCGCCGACCCCCTGGCCTATGTGGACGCCTTCCGGTCCCGCTTCCGGGTGCCGGAGATCGAGGGCCTGCCGCGCTTCCACGGCGGCCTGGTGGGCTATTTCGGCTATGACACCGTGGGCTATATCGAGCCGCGCCTCTACAACCCGGACAAGCCCGACCCCCTGGGCACCCCGGACATCCTGCTGATGGTCTCCGACGAGCTGGTGGTGTTCGACAACCTCACCGGGCGGATGTACATCGTGGTGCATGCCGATGTGGAGGCGGGGCAGGGCCTGGCCGAGGCCGAGGCGCGCATCGACGCCCTCTACCGGCGCATGCAGACCGGCGCCCCGCGCCACGCCCCGCCGCCGGCGCGCCGCGTGGACGAGTCGGACTTCGTCTCCGGCTTTAGCGAGTCGGCGTTCAAGGCGGCGGTGGAGCGCATCAAACAGTACATCCTGGATGGGGACTGCATGCAGGTGGTGATCTCGCAGCGCCTGAGCATCCCCTTCTCGGCGCGCCCGCTGGACCTGTACCGGGCCCTGCGCGGGCTCAATCCCTCGCCTTATATGTACTTCCTGGACATGGACGACTTCCAGATCGTCGGCTCCTCGCCGGAGATCCTGGTGCGCCTGGAGGACGGCGAGATCACGGTGCGTCCCATCGCCGGCACCCGGCGGCGCGGCCACACCGAGGCCGAGGACAAGGCGCTGGAGGCGGAGCTGCTGGCCGATCCCAAGGAGCTGGCCGAGCACCTGATGCTGATCGACCTGGGGCGCAACGACGTGGGCCGGGTGGCGAAGGTGGGCACGGTGCGGCTCACCGAGAAGATGGTGGTGGAGCGCTATTCGCACGTCATGCACATCGTCTCCAATGTGGTGGGCGAGCTGCGCGAGGGGCTCTCGCCCATGGACGTGCTGCGCGCCACCTTCCCCGCCGGTACCGTCTCCGGCGCGCCCAAGATCCGCGCCATGGAGATCATCGACGAGCTGGAGCCGGTGAAGCGCGGCATCTATGCCGGCGCGGTGGGCTATCTGGCCTGGAACGGCAACATGGACACCGCCATCGCCATCCGTACCGCGGTGATCGAGGGCGGGCAGTTGCACATCCAGGCGGGCGCCGGGGTGGTGGCCGACTCGGTGCCCGAGCTGGAATGGAAGGAGACCATGAACAAGGGCCGGGCGGTGTTCCGCGCGGTGGCCCTGGCCGAGGCGGGCCTGGACCGCGCCCCCGGCGCCGGTGAGGAGGACGGATCATGCTGCTGATGATCGACAACTACGACTCCTTCACCTTCAACATCGTGCAGTATCTGGGCGAGCTGGGTGCCGATGTGCGGGTGTATCGCAACGACGAGATCACCCTGGAGCAGATCGAGGACCTGGCCCCGGACCAGTTGGTGATCTCGCCCGGCCCCTGCACCCCGCGCGAGGCGGGCATCTCGGTGGCGGCCATCCGCCACTTCGCCGGGCGCCTGCCCATCCTGGGGGTCTGCCTGGGCCACCAGTCCATCGGCGAGGCCTTCGGCGGGCGCATCGTGCACGCGCGCGAGGTGATGCACGGCAAGACCTCGCCGGTGCATCACGCCGACACGGGCGTGTTCTCCGGCCTGGACAACCCCTTCCGTGCCACCCGCTACCACTCGCTGGTGATCGAGCGCGACAGCCTGCCCGACTGCCTGGAGGTCACCGCCTGGACCGAGCGCGACGGCGCGCCGGACGAGATCATGGGCATCCGCCACCGCGAATATCCCATCCAGGGGGTGCAATTTCACCCGGAATCCATCCTCACCGAGCACGGGCACCAGTTGTTGAAGAACTTCCTGGATGGGAAATGATGGGGAACCACGAAGAACACAAAGAACACGAAGGTGTTGGGTTGCTATGTGGTATCACCTCGGGACACAGCGATTCAGCCCGGCCACGAATGGCCCCTGATCCAGTTCCTTTGTGCTCTTCGTGTTCTTTGTGGTGAAAACAGGAAACCGGAGAAGCTTCATGAACATGCAACAGGCGATCGCGCGGGTGGTCGAGGGCGGGGACCTCGAGTCCGGGGAGATGACCGAGGTGATGCGCACCATCATGACCGGCGGGGCCAGCGACGCCCAGATCGGCGGCTTTCTGATCGGTCTGCGCATGAAGGGCGAGACGGTCACCGAGATCACCGCCGCCGCCTCGGTGATGCGCGAGCTGGCCTCGGGGGTGGAGATCGGCGACCTGCCCCATGCGGTGGACATCGTGGGTACCGGCGGGGATGCCAGCGGCACCTTCAACATCTCCACCGCCAGCATGTTCGTCGCCGCCGCGGCCGGCTGCCATGTGGCCAAGCACGGCAACCGCTCGGTATCGAGCAAGTCGGGCAGCGCCGACGCCCTGGAGACGGCCGGCATCCATCTGGGCCTGAGCCCCGAGCAGGTGGGCCGGTGCGTGCGCGAGGTCGGGGTGGGCTTCATGTTCGCCCCCGGTCACCACAGCGCCATGAAGCACGCCATCGGCCCGCGCAAGGAGATGGCGGTGCGCACCATCTTCAACATCCTGGGGCCGCTGACCAACCCGGCCGGAGTGCCCAATCTGCTGCTGGGGGTGTTCAGCGAGGACCTGCTCCAGCCCATGGCCGAGGTGCTGCAGCGCCTGGGCGCGCACCATGTGCTGGTGGTGCATTCGCGCGACGGCCTCGACGAGATCAGCATCGGCGACGCGACCGAGGTGGCCGAGCTGAAGGATGGCGCCATCCGCCGCTACGCCATCGCGCCCGAGGACTTCGGCCTGGCGCGGGCGTCCCTCGATGCGATCCGCGCCGAGGGACCGGAGGCCAGCGTGGCCATCATCCGCGAGGTGCTGGCCGGGGGGCGCGGCCCTGCGCGCGACATCGTGGCGCTCAACGCCGGCGCGGCCATCTATGCCGCCGACCTGGCCGGCAGCCTGGCCGACGGGGTGGCCCGCGCCCAGCAGGTGCTCGACTCCGGCGCCGCCTTGGCGCGCCTGGAGCAGCTCGCGGCGCTCACCCAACGCCTGGGAGGCGCGGCATGAGCGGCACCCCGGACATCCTGAAGAAGATCGTGGCGCGCAAGCGCGAGGAGATCGCGGCGCGCGCCGCGCAGCGCCCACTGGAGGCCCTGCGCGAGCAGGCGGCCGCGGCCGATGCGCCGCGCGGCTTCGTCGCCGCCCTGCGGCGGCGCATCGACGCCGGCGGGGCGGGGGTGATCGCCGAGATCAAGAAGGCCTCGCCGTCGAAGGGCGTGCTGCGCGAGGACTTCGATCCCGCCGCCATCGCCGCCAGCTATGCCCGGCACGGCGCGGCCTGTCTGTCGGTGCTCACCGACCGCGACTTCTTCCAGGGGAGCGAGGCCTATCTGCAGCAGGCACGCGCCGCCTGTGCGCTGCCGGTGATCCGCAAGGACTTCATCGTCGATCCCTACCAGGTGGTGGAGGCGCGCGCCATCGGCGCCGACTGCATCCTGCTGATCGTCGCCTGCCTGGAGGACGAACGCATGGCCGAGCTGAACGGCCTGGCGCAGTCCCTGGGCATGGACGTGCTGGTGGAGGTGCACGACGCCGACGAGCTGCAACGCGCCCTGGCCCTGCCCGGCGCCCTGCTGGGGATCAACAACCGCAACCTGCGCACCTTCGAGGTGAGCCTGGACGCCACCCTGGAGCTGCTGCCCGCCATCCCCGAGGGGCGCATGGTGGTCACCGAGAGCGGCATCCATACCCCGGAGGATGTGGCGCGCATGCGCGCCCACGGGGTGCACGCCTTCCTGGTGGGCGAGGCCTTCATGCGCGCGCCCGACCCCGGCGAGCGCCTGGCCGAGCTGTTCGGGGGGTAGGGATAACAACCACGGAGGGCCCAGAGATCACAGGGGTTTCTGTGCCCTCTGTGGTGACCGCCCTCAGCGGGTGCCGAAGACCACGATGGTCTTGCCCGAGACGCTGATCAGGCCGCGTTCTTCCAGGTCCTTGAGCACCCGCCCGGCCATCTCGCGCGAGCAGCCGACGATGCGACCGATCTCCTGGCGGGTGATGCGGATCTGCATGCCGTCGGGGTGGGTCATGGCGTCGGGCTGCTTGCACAGGTCCAGCAGGGTGCCGGCGATGCGCCCGGTCACGTCCAGGAAGGCGAGGTGGCTCACCTTCTGGCTGGTGGCCACCAGGCGCTCGGTGAGCTGGCGGCCGATGGCGTAGAGGATGTCCTTGGTATGGGCCTGCAGATCACTCTCGAACAGCTGCTCCAGCTTGGCGTAGGAGATCTCGGCCAGCTCACAGGGCGCGCGGGTGCGCACCGTCACCGAGCGGGTGGGCTGGGGGATGAACAGGCCCATCTCGCCGATGAACTCGCCCTTGTTCAGATAGGTGAGAATGATCTCGCGCCCGTCGTCGTCCTCCATCAGCACCGTGACCTGGCCCGAGACCAGGTAAAAGATGCTGTCTGCCGAGTCGCCGGGATGGATGAAATCGGTTTTGTTTGGATACTTCCGCCGATGACAGTGCGCGAGAAACGGTTCCAGCCAGGTTGGATCCTTGGGCGGGGGCCTTACGATGCTGCGGGTGGATAACTGTGTCATGGTCAAACTAATTTGTGCTTGGGTCTCGTGGGAATTCTAGGCAGACTCTCCACCAATGTCGAACTATACTGGCGGCCCAATCTTCGATTTTGTGAGCCAATTCTGATGAAAGCACGGGTCAAGTGGGTCGAAGGGGCCCTGATGGTGGGTGAATCCGGCAGCGGGCATGCCGTGGTCATGGACGGCCCCGAGGAACACGGCGGACGCAATCTGGGGGTGCGGCCCATGGAGATGCTGCTCCTGGGCATGGGGGGCTGCAGCGAGTTCGATGTGGTCCATATCCTGAAAAAATCCCGTCAGGACGTACGGTTCTGCGAGGTGGATCTGACCGCCGAGCGGGCGCGGACCGAGCCCAAGGTGTTCACCCGCATCCACGCCCATTTCCGGGTGGGTGGCCGCGGCCTGAGCGAGAAGGCGGTCTCGCGCGCGGTGGGGCTGAGCGCCGAGAAATACTGTTCGGCTTCCATCATGCTCGGCGCCATGGCCGAGATCACGCACGATTTCGAGCTGGTCGATCTGTAGCCGGACCTCGAAAAGGCCGTTCCTGGACTTTTTCGACACCCTTGTCAGCTGAAGCGGGCCGGATCCTGGGCGCGGGGGCAGGGCAGCTGGAACAGCTCGGGCTGCGGACGGTCGATGCGCAGCAGGCTCAGCCGACCGCCCCACAGACAGCCGGTGTCGATGGCCCAGACATTGTGGCAGGCCACATATCCCAGGGTGGACCAGTGCCCGAACACGATCCGGGTGTCGGCGCTGGCGCGCCCCGGCACCTCGAACCAGGGCATGGCCTTGGGGCTGCTCTGGGTGCCCGGCGGGCCCTTGTCCTTGAGTTTCAGCTTGCCCTTGCGCGTGCAGAAGCGCAGCCGGGTGAAGCAGTTGGTGATGAAGCGCAGCCGGCCCATGCCGCTGAGTTCGGGCCGCCAGCGCTTGGGCTTGTTGCCATACATGTCGGCGAAGAAGGCGCGGTGTCCGGTCTCGTCGCGCAGCACCGCCTCGACCTCGCGCGCGTGCCGCCCCGCCTCCTCGATGTCCCACTGCGGCGGCAGGCCGGCGTGCAGCAGGGCGAAGTTCAGCGCCGGGTCGTGGTGCATCAGGGGGCGGTGCCGCAGCCAGTGCAGCAGCGCGTCCCGGTCGGGGGCGTCCAGCACCGCGTCCAGGCTGTCCTGGGGCGCGCGCGAGTCGTTGCCGCTGGCGATCGCCAGCAGGTGCAGGTCGTGGTTGCCGAGCACGCAGACGGCCGCCTCGCCCAGGCCGGAGACGAAGCGCAGCACCTCCAGGGAACGCGGCCCCCGGTTGACCAGATCGCCGACGAACCAGAGACGGTCGTGGGCCGGGTCGAAGCCGATGGCGTCCAGGGCCCGGCGCAGCTCGTCGTAGCAGCCCTGGATATCGCCGACCGCGTAGACCGCCATGCGGGGCTCAGTGCAGGGTGCGCGGGATGGACAGGGTGAAGCGTTCGATCGGGGCCAGGAAGCTCTGTCCCTCGTCGGTCACGAACTCGTATTCGCCCTGCATGGTACCGACCGGGGTCTCCAGGATGGCGCCGCTGGTGTAGCGGTATTCGTCGCCCGGCTTGAGATGGGGCTGTTCGCCGACCACGCCCTCGCCCCGCACTTCCTCGACCTTGTTGTTGGCGTCGGTGATGATCCAGTGCCGGTTGAGCAGGCGCGCGCCCACCGTGCCCGGGTTGGCCAGGGTGATGGTGTAGGCGAACACGTAGCGGTCCGAGGCCGGCTCGGACTGTTCTTCCACATACTGGGTGTCGACGCGGATCTCGATCCGGGGTGCTTGCTTGGATGACATGGGATGGATTGCCTTGTTTGAACCCGCACATTCTAACTCAAGACCGGTCCCGGCTGGCCGATATGCCGGAGTAGATGCGGGGGATGTCACCCAAGACGCCGCAGGCCGTGGTGTCGTCTGATGGCGTGGTCCCGCGGGGCAAACCGGATAGTGGGCGAGGAAAGCGATGAAGCGGATACTGACGGCACTGGCGCTGCTGTGCTGCGCGCAGCTGCAGGCCGCGGGCGATCCCGCGGCGCTGCTGGCGGCGGTGGGCGGCGGACGGGTACAGGCGGTGCGTGATCTGCTGGCGGCCGGTGGGGATGCCAACGGCAAGAACGCGGCCGGGCGTCCGCTTCTGGTGATCGCCGCGGCCAGCGGCAATCTGCGCACCGCGCGCGAGCTGATCCTGGCCGGCGCCGATGTGAACGCCGCCGACGGCGCCGGCAACACCGCCCTGATGGGGGCCAGCGCCTACGGCCATCTGCGGGTGGTGCGTCTGTTGCTGGCCTCCGGGGCCGATCCCAATCTCAAGAACGCGGCCGGCAAGAGCGCCCTGGCCCTGGCCACCCTGGCCGGTCAGTCCCGGGTGGCGGCGGCGCTCAAGGCTGGCGGGGCGGTGGAAGAGGAAACTGAAAATAAGAAAGCGAAGAAATGACGTGAGCGGCCTCACGCGGTGCCTGCCAAGCGGGTCCAGTCTAGACGTGACAGGTCTCCTTGTTTCGGAGCGGAATTGATGGGATCTGGCCTTGGCGTGCGCGGATACACGTTTTTCCCGCTGCCCAGTAGCCATATTCGGGTCACCCTGAGTGCTTAAGAGGTGGTCCCATGAAATATTCTCATCATAGCTTTGGGTTCCGACCCGATCCGCTCGTGGTCTGGGCGGTCACCACGCTTGCCGCTCTTTCCTTGACTTTGGTTGTTCAGGTTCGCGCCGAAGGTCTGGGTGGCACTGCCTATGCGCCACTTCGCCATCATGCTCCCGACTGCCGGCATCTGACGCAAGTAGCTGATGACCGAACTACACCACGGCATATTTTGCGTACTCATCGGCATTGTGCGAGAGAAATGCGCGGTCTAAGCGCTTTGATAACGGTGTGGATATTGGGTAACCGCCGGTATTGAAGAAATAGCACCCAGGCGGCCCGGCTGTTACCCTTTCCTACTTTGGCAGTAGCGGGAGAACCATAGTGAAAAAGCTGGCCGTGGGCGTCGTGGGCGTCGGCTATCTGGGGCGCTTTCATGCCCTCATCCATGCGCGGCATCCCGGGGTGGACCTGGTCGGGGTGCTGGATACCGATCCGGAAACGGCGCGCAAGGTGGCCGATGAGGCCGGCTGCGAGGTCTTCGACGATCTCGCCGCCCTGATCGAACGGGTCGATGCGCTCAGCATCGTGGTTCCGACCAGCGTTCACCTGGATGTCACCCGTCCCTGCCTCGAGGCCAGCCGGCATGTCCTTCTGGAGAAACCCATCGCCAGCTCGGTGGAGGCGGGCGCCGAGATCGTGCGCCTGGCCGGGGCGGCCGGAGTGATCCTGCAGATCGGGCATCTGGAACGCTTCAATGCCGGGGTCATGGCGCTGGCGGAACGCATCGAATCGCCGCGTTTCATCGAGGCGCACCGCATGAGCCCCTTCGTGGCGCGCGCCACCGACGTGGATGTGATCTCCGACCTGATGATCCACGACATCGACATCGTGCTGTCGCTGATCGACAGCGAGATCCGCCATATCTCGGCCGCCGGCGCGGCGGTGCTGACCGATCATCTGGATATCGCCAACGCGCGCCTGGAGTTCGCCAACGGCGCGGTGGCCAATGTCATCGCCAGCCGCGTCTCGCGCGAGCGCATGCGCCGCATCCGGGTGTTCGAACACCATCGTTATCAATCGCTGGACTTCATCGAGCAGACCCTGGATATCGCCTATCCCGAGAAGCAGGCCGGCGCGGAATGGCCCGAGATCGTGGCCGAGCGGGTGGCGATCGAGCCGGTCAAGCCGCTGGATGCCGAGATCGACGCCTTCGTGCAGTCCATCCGCACGGGCGAGCCGCCCCTGGTCGGCGGCGAGACCGGCCTGCGCGCGCTGGAGGTGGCGCTGCGGGTCAAGGAGAAGATCGAGCGCGAAAACTGAGCCGGGCCGCCGCCCGCAACCAGAATGGCCTGCCGCGCAGCGACTACAAGCGGCGACGGATGGGATGAGCCCCCTCGGAATGCCGGCGAGACGCCGGCGCTCCCGGCAATGGCAGGGTTCTTTGTTCACGGCAGAGGTTTTGTTTATTTGCCCCGGACGGTAATGACGCTTGCGGGGGGTGAGGGCCGGCGCCTGCGGTCATTCGGTCATCGCCAGCGCCTGCTCGATGGCGGCCACCAGGCTGCCGGGGTCGGCGCGGTCGCTGCCGGCCAGGTCCAGGGCCGTGCCGTGGTCGACCGAGGTGCGCACGATGGGCAGGCCCAGGGTGATGTTGACCGCCTCGCCAAAGCCCTTGTGCTTAAGCACCGGCAGGCCCTGGTCGTGGTACATGGCGAGCACCGCGTCGGCCTGTGCCAGGTGGCGCGGCGTGAACAGGGTGTCCGCCGGCAGCGGTCCCTGCAGGTCCATGCCCTGCTCGCGCAGTCCGGCCAGGGTGGGTTCGATGATCTCGATCTCCTCCCGCCCCAGATGACCGCCCTCGCCGGCGTGCGGGTTGAGGCCGCATACCAGGATCCGTGGCCGGGCGATGCCGAAGCGCCCCCGCAGATCCTGTTCCAGGATGCGGATCACCCGCTCCAGGCGCTGCGGGGTGATGGCGTCGGCGACCTCGCGCAGCGGCAGGTGGGTGGTGGCCAGGGCCACGCGCAGGCCGGGGCAGGCGAGCATCATCACCGGATGGCCGCCGCTCAGTCCGGCCAGGAACTCGGTGTGCCCGGTGAAGGGGATGCCGGCATCGTTGATCACGCCCTTGTGCACCGGCGCGGTCACCAGGCCGGCGTAACGGCCGTCCAGACAGCCCTGGGCCGCGCTGCGCAGGGTCTCCAGCACATAGGCGGCGTTGACCGGGTCCAGCCGGCCGGGGCGGACGGCCGCGCGCAGCGCGACCGGCCGGCAATAGAGGCTGCCGGCCGGCGCCGGTGTGTCGTCAACGGGATCGAGCAGCCGCAGGGGCAGTCCCAGGGCCCGGGCGCGCGTCCGCAGCAGTTCGGGATCGGCCACGGCCACTAGGGGCCGGGACCAGGCGCGCTGGGCGATGCGGACGACCAGATCGGGACCGATCCCAGCGGGCTCACCCGGAGTGAGCGCCAGGGGGCGCGGCGTCATATGTCCTCGTCCGGGCGGATATCGACATAGGCCTCGTCGCGCAGGCGCCGCAGGTACTGTTCGGTGGCCTCCTTGGCCTTGCGGTCGCGGATTGCTTTTTTGGCGGCCAGGCGGCGGGCCTCCTCGGTCTCGTCGTGTTGGCGGTGCCCGAGCACCTGCACGATGTGCCATCCGAAGCGGGTCTTGAAGGGCTCGCTGATGCCGCCGTCCGGCAGGGCGGCCATCTTGGCCTCAAACTCCGGCACCATGGTGCCGGGGCTGACCCAGCCCAGGTCGCCACCCTTGATGGCGGAACCCGGATCCTGCGAGTTGGCGCGCGCCAGGGCGCTGAAGTCCTCGCCGTTGAGAGCGCGTTCGCGCAGCTGTTCCAGACGTTGTCTGGCGTCCTGGTCGGAGGTGACCTCGTCGGTGCGGATCAGGATATGACGGGCGTGTATCTGGGGCACGATCTTGCGTTGGTCCTTGCCGCCACGAAAGCCCGCCACCTTGATCAGGTGGAAGCCCGCGCCGCTGCGGATGGGGCCGATGACATCGCCGGGCTTCGCCTTGGAGACCAGTTCGGCCATGTTCGGGGTGAGCTGCCCCATCTTGGCCCAGCCCAGGTCACCGCCGCGGATGGCGTTGCTGGCGTCCGAATAGCGCTGCGCCACCTTGGCGAAGTCCTCGCCCTTGTCCAGCAGCTTGCGCGCCTTTAGCGCCTTGTCGCGTGCCTGGGCGATCTGCTCCGGCGAGGCGCCGTCCCGGGTGGCGATGAGGATGTGCATCAGATGTACCTCGCGGCGGCTGTCGGGGGCCGCCTTCTGCCGCGCCAGGTACTGGTCGATCTCGGACTTGGAGACCTGGATGTGGTTGGTGACCTCGCGGTTGATCAGGCGCGAGAGGATGATTTGGTTTTTGATCTTGCGCCGGAACTGGTCCAGGCTCATGCCCTCGGATTGCAGGGCCTGGGTCAGCTGCTGCATGTCCAAATTGTTCTTCGAGGCGATCCTCCGCATTGCTTTGTCCACGGTGTTCGGATCGGCGGTGATGCCTAGGCGTTTTGCCTCGGCCAGCTCTAGTTTTTCCAGGATCAGCTCGTTAAGGGCGCTATCCACGATCTGTTTACCGCTGGGCATGGGCTGGACGTGGGTGGCCTGCAGCTTGGCCATCAGCTCGCGGGCCTTGTCGCGTAGCTCGCTGAGCATGACCGCGTCTTCCCCGGCCACCGCCACGATGCGGTCCAGCAGCTGGGCCGGCAGCGCGGCGTTGGGCGCCAGCAGTAGAATGAGTGCGAGATGTGCGAGGGTGTGTTGGAGTCGTTTGGTCATGGTTCTCTGCGGTAGCCGTAGATGCCGTCCTTCAACAGGGCATCGATGTTGTCGCCTAGTTTGCCCAGGCCTCTGAGTTCGAGTTGCAGCAGGAAGGACAGGTTCTGCTGGTTGTTGGTTCCCGTGACCTGCTGGCGCAGCAGGGCGCGCACCTTCCAGCAGCACTTGCCGTATTCGATGCCGGCGAGGGCGTCGAGATTGCGCCGCTCGCTGATCGAGTAGTTCCAGCGCGCGATGGCGCGGGTCTGTGGGCCGAGCGGCCAGATTAGGCCTAAATCGCTCTGGGTGGAGACCGTGTCACGCAGGCGGTAGGCGGCGCTGAAGATGTGGCTGTCGTCGCCGCGGTAGCTGACCCGGGCCAGGGCCTGTTCAACTACGTTGCTGTGGGGGTTCCATGCCATCTGGCCCCGGGCCCGCCAGCTCTGGCCGAGCCAGGCGCTAATGTCGGTGATCAGCGGGGAGCTGCTGTCGGTCTGGGTGGTGCTCCCGGGCAGTTGCACCCGGCGGTCGTCGAAATAGACGATGCCGCCCAGGTCGGCGTGCAGCAGCTCGCGGCCGCTGTCCGCGTCGTCGATGCGGGTGCTCAGCGCCAGCGTGAGCTGGTTGGCGTCGCCCTGGCGGTCGGCGCTGCTGAAGCGGTTGTCGCGGAACAGGCTGTCGAACGAGAAATCGTATCGCGCGGTGTCGAAGACCGGCAGCTTCGACTGCCCCTTGCGTGGCACGAACAGATAGTAGGCGCGGGGCTCCAGGGTCTGGTTGGCGGCATGGCCGAACCAGCTCGTGCGGCGGTCGAAATAGAGGCCGCCGTCCAGGCTCAGGATGGGGGTGAGCCGGTCCGGATGGGCGCCGAGGCCGGCGGTCTGGTGTTTCAGTGAGTAGCGCGTATAGCGCAGCGCCGCGCGCGGGATCAGGTGATACCCGCTCTCGCGTCTGGGCAGCGCGATGGAGGGCTTCAGGTCCAGGCGTTGCCCCTCGACCACGCCGCCGCTCTTGCGGAAATTCACCCACTCCGCGTCCAGGTCATAGCGGACTGGTACGCTGGAGGCCGGTTGGTCGGCGAAGTTGAAACGCCAGCGCGGCAGGGTCGCGTAGGGACGGTCGGCGGGGGCGATGCCCGGATCGATGGTCTGGAACTGTTCCAGGGCCAGCGAGCTGGACCACTTCTGCGCCTGGTAATGGAGTTCGCCGAAGCGCCTCAGGTGGGACTGGCTGTAGGTCTCGAGGTCCGGGCCGAAGTCCGACAGGAAGGCGTTGTCCGATACATAGTTGATATTGGTGCTGCCGCCGAGCCGTTCGGTGAACTGGCTGCGGGTCTTGAGTGACAGGCTGCCGCGTCTGGATCTGCCGGTCGCCTTTCGGTCGTGAGGGAGGAAGCTGGCCTGGATCTCGCCTTGGTGTCTGTCGGTCAGGAAGCGGAACTCGCCGTCCAGCATCAGGCCGCGCCGACTCATCAGGCGCGGGGTCAGGGTCAGGTCGTAGTTGGGCGCGAGGTTGAAGTAGTAGGGCGCGCTCAGGTCCACGCCCAGCTTGTCGCCATAGCCGAGAGAGGGCGGCAGCACGCCGCTGCGGCGCCGATCATCGATCGGGAAGGTCAGGGTCGGCAGCCAGGCCACCGGCACGCCGCCCAGGCTCAGTTTGGCGTTCTTCGCGGTGCCCAGGCCCTCGGCGGTGTCCAGTGTCAGGGAGTCCGCGCTCAGCTGCCAGGCGCTGTTGCCGGGCGGGCAGGTGGTGTAGTTGATCCGGGTGTAGCGGCTGTTGGCTTTGTCGATCAGCTCGGCCTTCTCGGCGGTACCGCGCGCCAGGATGCCCGGCAGGCGGTACTCGGCCTGCTCGGCCGTGCCGCGGCCCGAGCGCAGGTTGTAGTCCACCTGGGCGGCGCTCAGGCGCAGGTCGGGGCGCTTGAGCAGGACGTCGCCCTGGGCGTGCAGCTGGCCGCTGTCACGCTGGTATTGCATCTGTTCGGCCAGCATCGACTGGCTGCCCTGCCGTAGCACCACACTGCCGCTGAGGCTCAGCTTCTGGTCGATGTCGGAGGCGGTCGCGCTGTCGGCATCCACCGAGACCGGCGCCTGTGCATCGGTGGCGGTGTCGGCGGCGGCCGGCAGCCGGCCCGCGGCACAGGCGTCCCAGGCCAGGCCCTGGTCCAGGTTCCTGTTCGCTTGGCTGGTTTGGAGGGGCGGCGAGGTCTTCTCTACGGGCATCGTCGCCGGTGCGGGCGGGGTGTTCTCCGCGGCCCCCGCGGATACCGGCCCCGCGGGTGGTGCTGACGGTTCGGGCGTTGCCGGTTCTGCCGGGGGCGAGGGTGGCGTCGCCACCGGGGGGCTGACCTCGAA
>JALVTT010000156.1 GCA_027024025.1 Sedimenticola sp. | reverse complement strand
GTGCTGGGGGGTGGCCACGCGGGCGGCAGCGCGGCGCGTCTGGCCGCGGCCCTGGGGGCGCGGGTGACGGTATTCGACCGCAACCCGGAGCGCCTGGCCGAGATGGACGCGGCGGCGCCCAACATCCAGTCGCTGTACCCCAGCGAGCAGGCCATCGGCGAGGCGGTGGCCCGGGCCGATCTGCTGATCGGCGCGGTGCTGCTGCCGGGTGCCGCGGCGCCCCGCCTGGTCAGCCGGGCCCAGGTGGCGCGCATGGCGCCGGGCAGCGTGGTGGCCGACATCGCGGTCGATCAGGGCGGCTGTATCGAGACCACCCGGCCGGCCACCTATGACGATCCGGTGTACACCGAGGAAGGGGTGCGGCATTTCTGCGTCACCAATATGCCCGGCGCGGTGCCGCGCAGCGCCTCGCAGGCCCTGGCGGGCGCCCTGTTGCCCTGGGTGTCGCGCCTGCTGCGCGACGACTGGCGCGACGAGCCGGCCCTGCGCGAGGCGGTCAATGTGGCCGCGGGCGAGGTGGTGCTGGCGGCCCTGAAAACGTGACGCCGGGCCCGCTGCAGGGCCTGGGCGACACCCGCGGGTCACACATCGGCGGCGGTTTGTGAAATAATTGGAATCTACGCGAAATATTATCCATATATCACTGATTTCATTAACCCTTGCACGCATCCATCCACAAACGCCTGAAAGAGGCAGGCTTCCTGTTCCTGCTCGCGGTCAGCGGCTTTTTCCTGATGGCGCTGATGACCTATTCGCCGGAGGATCCGAGCTGGGGCTATGTCGGTCCGCGGGTCGAGGCGCACAACGCCGGCGGGCCCACCGGGGCCTGGTTCGCCAGCGTCCTGTTCTCGCTGGTGGGGGTGATGGCCTATGTCTTTCCCCTGATGCTGGCCTGGGCCGGCTGGATGCTGTACCGCGAGCGCAACGAGGAGAAGCCGCATCCGCACCTGTGGATCGTGCGCAATCTCGGTTTTGTGCTGACCCTGATCGGCGCCACCACCCTGGCGGCGCTGCATGTGCACCGCGCCAGTTATCTGCCGGAGGGCGCGGGCGGGATCATCGGCCAGGCCATCGGCCGGGTCTCGGTGGCGGCGCTGAGCCAGGCCGGGACCAGCCTGCTGATGCTGGCCGCGCTGCTGATCGGCTTTACCCTGTTCAGCGGGGTCTCCTGGCTGGCGGTGATGGACGGCATCGGCGGCTTCGTGCTGAATGTGATCGCCCAGGCCCGCGAGCTGGCGCGCACCCTGGGCGAGCGCCGCCGCGCGCGCCGCATGAAGCAGGAACGCGAGGCGGTGCGGATCAAGGAACAGCAGCGGGTGCGCAACCGCAAGCCGCCCAAGATCGAGAAGCCGAAGAAAAAGACGCGCGAGAGCGTACGGGTGGAAAAGGAAAAGCAGCTGACCCTGCTCGATCCGCCGCCCAACGCCGAGCTGCCGCCGCTGAGCCTGCTCGATCCGCCCCAGCCCAGCGGCCACACCCTGTCGGAGGAGAGCCTGCAGGCCCTGTCCGGCCAGGTGGAGCGCAAGCTGGCGGATTTCGGCGTCACCGCCGAGGTGGTGGCGGTGCACCCGGGCCCGGTGGTGACCCTGTTCGAGCTGTCCCTGGCCCCCGGCACCAAGGCGAGCAAGGTGACCAACCTGGCCAAGGACCTGGCGCGCGCCCTGTCCACCATCTCGGTGCGGGTGGTGGAGGTGATCCCGGGCAAGTCGGTGATCGGCCTGGAGATCCCCAACCCGCACCGCGAGGTGGTGTATCTGAGCGAGATCCTGCGCTCGGAGGCCTACGACAAGTCCAAGTCGCCGCTCACCCTGTCGCTGGGCAAGGACATCGCCGGCGAGCCGGTGGTGGCCGACCTGGCCAAGATGCCGCACGCCCTGATCGCGGGCACCACCGGATCGGGCAAGTCGGTGGCGATCAACACCATGATCCTGAGCCTGCTCTACAAGGCCACCCCCGAGGAAGTGCGCCTGATCATGGTCGACCCCAAGATGCTGGAGCTGTCGGTGTACGAGGGCATCCCGCACCTGCTCACCCCGGTGGTCACCGACATGAAGGACGCCGCCAACGCCCTGCGCTGGTGCGTGGCCGAGATGGAGCGGCGCTACCGCCTGATGGCGGCGCTGGGGGTGCGCAACATCGGCGGGTACAACAAGAAGGTGAAGGAGGCGGAGAAGGCCGGCGAGCCGATCAAGGATCCGCTGTTCCAGCCCGAGCCCGACATCGTCACCGGCGAGCTGCCCGAGACCCCGAATCTGACCACCATGCCCTATATCGTGGTCATCATCGACGAGCTGGCCGACATGATGATGGTGGTGGGCAAGAAGGTGGAGGAGCTGATCGCCCGCCTGGCGCAGAAGGCGCGCGCCGCCGGCATCCACCTGCTGCTGGCCACCCAGCGCCCCTCGGTGGACGTGATCACCGGCCTGATCAAGTCCAACATCCCCACCCGCATCGCCTTCCAGGTCTCCTCGCGGGTGGACTCGCGCACCATTCTCGACCAGATGGGCGCCGAGCACCTGCTGGGCCACGGCGATATGCTCTACATGCCGCCGGGCACCAGTATCCCGCAGCGCACCCACGGCGCCTTCGTGGACGATCACGAGGTGCACCGGGTGGTCAACCATCTCAAGCAGATGGGTGAACCGAACTACATCGAGGAGATCGTCCAGGAACCCACCGAGGCCATTCCGGGTCTATCTCCCGAGGCCGCCGGGGTCGATACCGAGGATTCCGATCCGCTGTTCGACCAGGCGGTGGAGATTGTCACCGAGACCCGCCGCGCCTCCATCTCGGGGGTGCAGCGGCGTCTCAAGATCGGCTACAACCGGGCCGCGCGCCTGGTCGAGGAAATGGAACGGGTGGGCATCGTCAGCGCGCCGGACGAACGCGGCAACCGCGAGGTGCTGGCGCCGCCCCCCGTAAAGGACTGAATCATGAAACGACATGCCAAGACACAAATCCTCCGCATCCTGCTGGGCCTGGCCCTGGCCTGGACGGCGCTCGGTGCGGCGGCCGGCCCCGGGCGGGACGCGCTGGACCACTTCACCCACAACCTCAAGACCCTGGACGCCCGCTTCGAGCAGACCGTGCTGGACACCGAGAACGCCCGTCAGGGGGTGTTCCACGGGATCTTCCAGATGAAGCGCCCGAACCGCTTCCGCTGGGACTACCTGGACCCGGAAAAACGCCACATCATCGCCGACGGCCGTGATCTGTGGGTGGTCGAGGACGACCTCAACCATGTCACCCAGTACTACCAGAGCATGGCCCTCAAGGGCTCGCCCGCGGTCCTGCTGCTGGCCGACACGCCGGTGGACAAGGCCTTCAAGGTGGTCGAACTGGGCGAACGCCAGGGCCTGCAATGGCTGGAACTGGTGCCGCACAAGGTCGAGGACAGCGATATCGTGCGCGTGCTGCTGGCCTTCAAGGGCAACGATCTGACGCGCCTGGAGATGACCGACAAGTTCGGCCAGATCTCGCGTTTCAGCTTCTTCGACATCAAGCGCAACCCCAAGCTGCCCGACGCCAATTTCAAATACGACCCGCCCGAGGGCTGGGATGTGTTTAAGGATCTGCGTGGCTGAGGGCATGCTCCTGTCCCGTTTCCGGGAGGGGAGCGGGCGGGGTGCCGGAGGAGGCCGAATTCAGTATAATTCTGGCCACCTGATCGGCGCCGACGCGCGGAATCTCCTGGCGGGGGTTCCGTTTTTTGTTTATCCCGGTCTCGAAGGACATGCACAGGCTGATATGAGCGACCTCTCCCACATCCGCAATTTTTCCATCATCGCGCACATCGACCATGGCAAGTCCACCATCGCCGACCGCTTCATCCAGGTCTGCGGGGGGCTGAGCGAGCGCGAGATGGAGGCCCAGGTGCTGGATTCCATGGACCTGGAGCGGGAGCGGGGCATCACCATCAAGGCCCAGTCGGTGACCCTGGACTACCAGGCGCGCAACGGCGAGACCTACCAGCTCAACTTCATCGACACCCCGGGGCATGTGGACTTCTCCTACGAGGTGTCCCGGTCCCTGGCCGCCTGCGAGGGCGCGCTGCTGGTGGTGGACGCGGCCCAGGGGGTCGAGGCCCAGAGCGTGGCCAACTGTTACACCGCCATCGAGCAGGGCCTGGAGGTGCTGCCGGTGCTGAACAAGATCGACCTGCCTTCGGCGGATCCGGAACGGGTGATCGCCGAGATCGAGGAGATCATCGGTCTCGAGGCCCAGGATGCGCTGCGCGTCAGCGCCAAGAGCGGGGAGGGCATCCCCGATCTGCTCGATGCCCTGGTCGAGCACATCCCGCCCCCGCAGGGCGAGCGGGACGCGCCGCTGCAGGCGCTGATCATCGATTCCTGGTTCGATCCCTATGTGGGGGTGATCTCGCTGATCCGGGTGGTCAACGGCGAGATCCGGCCCAAGGACAAGATGTACATCATGTCCACCGGGCGCACCTTCCAGGTCGAGAAGGTCGGGGTGTTCACGCCCAAGCGCAAGGACAAGAAGGTGCTCTCCACCGGCGAGGTGGGCTTCGTGATCGCCGGCATCAAGGAGATCGACGGCGCCCCCGTGGGCGACACCA
This sequence comes from Sedimenticola sp., assembly GCA_027024025.1. Taxonomy (GTDB): domain Bacteria; phylum Pseudomonadota; class Gammaproteobacteria; order Chromatiales; family Chromatiaceae; genus MONJU. The sequence goes on along the minus strand of JALVTT010000156.1, from coordinate 37 downwards.
TCACCCTGGCCGACCGGCGCGCCGACGCGCCGCTGCC
>JALVTT010000155.1 GCA_027024025.1 Sedimenticola sp. | reverse complement strand
GGATCAGGGGGTCGTAGAACAGGGCCGTGCCCACGCCCACCGCGGTCGCCCCGGCGAGCAGGAACTCGATCACGTCCTCCGCGCTGGCCACCCCGCCCTGGCCGATGATGGGGATGCCGTGCTCGCGGGTGACCTGGTAGACCTGGTGGGTCTTGAGCACCGCCACCGGCTTGATCGCGGGCCCGGACAGCCCGCCCTGGTTGTTACCGATGAAGGGCTCGCGCGACTCGATGTCGATGGCCATGCCCATCAGGGTGTTGATCACCGCGAAGGCGTCGGTGCCCGCCTCGATGCAGCGGCGCGCGTTCTCCGCGATGTCGGTCTGATTGGGCGAGAGCTTGGTGATCAGCGGCTTGCTCGTCGCCTTGCGGCAGGCCTCGACCACGCGCGCGGACATATCGGGATCGTTGCCGAAGGCGACCCCGCCCTCCTTGACGTTGGGACAGGAGATGTTGATCTCGATGGCGTCGATGGGCGAGTCGTCGAAGCGCTCGGTGACCGCGATGTACTCCTCGATGGTGGAGCCCGAGACATTGGCGATGAAGCGGGTCTCGGAGAAGTCCAGGGTGGGCAGGATCTCGTCCACCACCCGGTCCACGCCCGGGTTCTGCAGGCCGATGGCGTTGAGCATGCCGCCGGGCGTCTCGTACACCCGGTGCGGCGGGTTGCCGGGGCGCGGGCTGCCGGTGGTGCCCTTGAGGCAGACCGCCCCGGCGTCGCGGTTGGAGAAACCCTGCACACGTGTGTACTCTTCACCAAAGCCGACGCAGCCGGACAACAGCACCAGGGGCGAGTCGAAATGCAGGCCGCAGAATTCCAGGTGCAGGCGAGGGTCGGGGGTGCTCATCAGCCGGAGTCTCCAAGGTGTTTCACGTCGTTCTGTATCAGCCGGAGATCCCGCCCAATACAGGCAATATCATACGCCTGTGCGCCAATACCGGCAGCCGGCTGCACCTGCTCGGACCACTGGGCTTCGACATGGACGACCGGCGGCTGCGCCGCGCGGGGCTGGATTATCACGAATTCGCCGAGGTGCGGCGATACCCCGGGCTGGAGGCCTTCGTGACGGCGGCGCGGCCCCGGCGCCTGTACGCGGTCTCGACCCGCGGTCGGACCCGCTATGACCGGCCCCGTTACCGGCCGGGGGACGCCTTTCTGTTCGGGCCCGAGACACGCGGCCTGCCGGACGCGGTGCTGGACTCGCTGCCGGAGACACAGCGTGTGTATCTGCCCATGCGCCCGGGCCAGCGCAGTCTCAACCTGGCCAACAGCGTGGCGGTGCTGGTGTACGAGGCCTGGCGCCAGCAGGCCTACGCCGGCGCGGGCGAATGATTCAGGTGCTCGGATCCAGGTGGTCCATCCAGCAGGCGAAGCAACAGAAGACGCGCGGACGCACCCGCTGGCGCAGGGCGCGCGGCATGCGGTCGTTGTGCAGGCAGACAAACACCCGGTTGCGGAATCTGAGCGAGAAACTGCGGCGGATGGACTTGAGCATGGGGGCGGCCTCTTTGACTGACATATATATTAGACCATACTAATATACTGAAGTCAAGCCGGCCTACTCCGGCCGCTGGCGCCGCGCCAGCAGATTGTCCACCGCCTGGCGCGGCGCCAGGCCCTCGAACAGCACCCGGTAGGTCTGCTCGGTGATGGGCATCTCCACGCCGAGCGCCCGCGCCCGGTGGCGCACCTCGCGCGCGGTGTTCACCCCCTCGACCTCCTGGCCGATGGCCTCCCGTGCCTGCGCGATGTCCTGCCCGGCGGCCAGCGCCAGGCCCATGCGCCGGTTGCGCGACTGGTCGTCGGTACAGGTCAGGACCAGATCGCCCAGTCCGGCCAGGCCCATGAAGGTCTCGGGCTGCCCGCCCAGGCGCAGGCCGAGGCGGGTGATCTCGGACAGGCCCCGGGTGATCAGGGCGGCGCGCGCGTTGGCGCCGAAGCCCAGGCCGTCGGAGATGCCGGCGGCGATGGCCATCACGTTCTTGCAGGCCCCGCCGACCTGTACCCCGATCAGGTCGCGCGAGGTGTAGGCGCGGAACTGGGGGCTGGCCAGATACCCGGCCAGGCGCTCCGCGTGCGCCGTATCGTCGGAGGCGACGGTGATCGCGGTGGGCAGGCCCTGGGCCACCTCGGTGGCGAAGGTCGGGCCCGAGAGCACCGCCAGGGAGGCCTTCGGCAGGTGTCGGGCGGCCACCTGGCCGAGCAGCTCGCCGCTGGCGGGATCGAAGCCCTTGGTGGCCCAGCTCAGGGCCGCCAGGCCGGGGCGCAGGGCCGCGATCTGCCGGCACACGGCGGCAAAGGCGTGGCTGGGCACCACCAGCAGGACCTCGGCGGCCCCGTCCAGGGTGTGCGCCAGGTCGCCGCTGAGTCGCAGGGTCTCGGGGAAGGGGAAGCCGGGCAGATAGCGGCGGTTCTCGCGATCACGCCCCAGGGCGGCGAGTTCCTCCGCGCTGTGTGACCACAGGGTGACCGGGTGGCGGGCCGCCAGCGTCAGGGCCAGCGCGGTGCCCCAGGAGCCGGCCCCCAGAACCGCGATGCTGTCGCTGCCCCCGGCCAAGGCTCAGTGGGTTTCGGCGGGCTGCTGTGGCTGGGCCGCGGCCTGCTGGGCGTACATCGCCTCGAAGTTGACCGGCTGCAGCAGGAAGGGCGCGAAGGTGCCGCGCGTGGTCAGCTCCGAGACCAGCTCGCGCGCGTAGGGGAACAGCGCGTTGGGCGCGCCGATGCCGAGCAGGGGGCCGAGCTGGTCCTCGGGGATGTTGCTGGCGAGGAAGATCCCGGCCTGCTGCACCTCGACCAGATAGAGGGTGTTGTCCTCGTGCTTGGCCTCCACGCTGACGGTCAGCACCACCTCGTAGTTGGTCTCGTCCAGGGCCTCGATCCGGGTCTGCAGGCTGACGTTGATCTCCGGCGTCCAGTCCTGGACGAAGGCCGCGGGCGAGTTGGGGGATTCGAAGGAGACATCCTTGGTGTAGATGCGCTGGATGGCGAACTGGGGTTCGTTGTCCTGTTGTTGTGTTTCCGACATGGGGGTTTCCTGAGGTGGTTAACGACGTTTGACCGGCTGGCCGGCGGCCTCCCAGGCCAGCATGCCGCCGCGCAGATTGTAGACCTGCTCGAAGCCGGCCTTGCGCAGGGTGCTGCAGGCCACCGCCGAGCGCGAGCCGCTGCGGCAGACCGCGATGATCGGTCGGTTCTTGTATTTCTCCAGCTTCTGCAGCTGCTGGGCGAGGCTGTTGAGGGGGATGTTCTCGGCGTGCAGGATGTGGCCGTCGCTGAATTCCTTCATCGAGCGGATGTCCAGGATCAGCGCGTCCTCGTGGTTGAGCTTGAGCGTGGCATCGACCGGATCGATGTTGAACTTGCGCGCCGGGTCGGCGATCAGGTTCCAGGCCAGGGCGGACAGGATCACGAAGAAGGCCCCCACCAGCCAGACATGGTTGCTTGCGAATTCCAGGTACTGTGCCATTGCCTGTGTGCTTCCTCACGACGAACGAACGGGACGCCGTGGCGGTCCCGTTCCGGAAAATTGATGGTCTGCGCCGCCGCGCGGGCGGAGCGGTTTCAGTGACCGCTGGTGCAGAATACCTGACGCATCATGCCGATCAGCGCCAGGGTGCGGCTGTCACTGACCCGGTAGAACACCCGGTTGGCGTCCTTGCGGGAGGTGAGGATACCCTTATCGCGCAGGATGGCAAGGTGCTGGGAGATATTGCTCTGCGAGGTGCCGACCCGCTCGACGATGTCCTGCACGCTGACCTCCTGTTCACCCAGGGTGCACAGGATCTTCAGGCGCAGCGGATGGGACATGGCCTTGAGCGCGCGCGAGGCGCGGTCGATGTCCTCGTCGCCTTCCAGCAGACCCAGTTCGTTGTCTCGATCTTCGTTCATCGGTTTATTGTCTTCGATGATAAGATTCATGGCGTCCATCTTCCCTACCAGTGATTGAACTTCCCTGGGCGCAAATCAGAGCATCCCAAGATCCTTATTTAATTATGGACCCAAATTTAACCGGAAACGGCCGTCACCCGCGAGCTTTTTTCTTTAATTCTCACAAAAGTTGGGTTTATTTCCCCAAAACACGGCCAAACAAGCGGTTTTTGCAGCATTTTTTGGTTTTGAATCTCCTGATATGGTTTAATTGGCCCCTGTCTCCGGCCAATCGTGGCAGACGCATAGATAACCCCCTGATTATCAAGAGCTAGATGGCCTTCCGGGCTGCCGGCGGGTCACGGTGAAGGACGTATGAGCAACAAGGTGAAACCGGCGGTCCTGCTGATACTCGACGGCTGGGGCATGAGCGACAAGACCGATTACAACGCCATCGCCGCGGCGAAAAAGCCCAACTGGGACCGCCTGTGGGCGCGCTATCCGCACACCGGCCTGCGTACCTCGGGCTCGGCGGTGGGTCTGCCCGCGGGGCAGATGGGCAATTCCGAGGTGGGCCATCTTAACCTCGGCGCGGGGCGCGTGGTGTACCAGGAATACACCCGGGTCAGCCGTTCCATCCGCACCGGCTCCTTCTTCTCCAACCTGACCCTCACCGGGGCGGTGGACGCCGCCATCGCCAGCGGCAATACGGTGCACATCCTGGGCCTGCTCTCGCCGGGCGGGGTGCACAGCCACGAGACCCAGATCCACGCCATGGCGCGCCTGGCGGTGGAGCGCGGCGCGCGTACCGTGGTGCACGCCTTTCTCGACGGGCGCGACATGCCGCCCAAATCGGCCGAGGCCTCGCTGCGCAAGCTGCAGGCCCTGTTCGACGAGCTGGGCGGCGGTCGCCTGGCGACCATGATCGGCCGTTACTATGCCATGGACCGCGACCACCGCTGGGAACGGATCAAGAAGGCCTACGACCTGATCGCCGTGGGCCAGGCCGAGCACGCTTACGATGACAGTCTCGATGCCCTGCAGGCGGCCTATGAGCGCGGCGAGACCGACGAGTTCGTGACCGCCACCCGCATCGGCGAGGCCCAGCCGGTGGCCGACGGCGATGTCATGATCAACATGAACTACCGTTCCGACCGCGCGCGCCAGATCACCCGGCCCTTCATCGAGCCGGACTTCGACTGCTTCGAGCGCGCCGCGGTGCCCAGGCTGGCGCAGTACGTCTCCCTGACCCAGTACAACAAGGAATTCGACATCCCGGTGGCCTATCCGCCGGAGCGTCTCAAGAACACCTTCGGCGAGTACATCGCCAGGCTCGGCCTGCGCCAGCTGCGCATCGCCGAGACAGAGAAATACGCGCATGTCACCTTCTTCTTCAACGGTGGCGAGGAGACGCCCAACGAGGGCGAGGACCGCATCCTGGTGCCCTCGCCGCAGGTCGCCACCTATGACCTGCAGCCGGAGATGAGCGCACTCGAGGTCACCGACAAGCTGGTGGAGGCGATCCACAGCGGCAACTACGATGCCATCATCTGCAACTACGCCAATGGCGACATGGTCGGCCACACCGGCAACTTCGAGGCCGCGGTCAAGGCCATCGAGGTGCTCGACGGCTGCATCGGCCGGGTCACCGAGGCCGCCCTGGCGGTCGGCGGCGAGGTCCTGATCACCGCCGATCACGGCAACGCCGAGCAGATGCGCGATCCCGAGATCGGCCAGGCCTACACCGCGCACACCACCAACCTGGTGCCCTTCATCTATGTGGGCGATCAGGCCGACAGCCTGCAGGAGAACGGCGCCCTGTGCGATGTGGCCCCCACCCTGCTGCAGATGATGGGCCTGCCGCAGCCACGCGAGATGACCGGCCGCTCCCTGCTCGGGGGCGAAGGCTGAGGCGGATGCGCGCGGCGCGGCACCCGGGAGGCAGCGGCCGGCGACGGCGGCTGCCTTTTTTGTTGCTCGGGGCCTGCCTGCTCGCCCTGCCCGCGCCGGCGGCGCAACAGCCCGTGACCCCGCAGCAGCGCGAACAGGAACTCAAGCAGCTGCACCAGCGCATCCGCGCCCTGCAGGAACGCATCCGCCGCACCCGTGGTCGGCAGTCCGAACTCAATCGCCGCCTGCAGGAGAGCGAACAGCAGATCGGTCGCCTGGCGCGCCACCTGCGGGTGCTGAAGGGCCAGCTCAAACGCCAGAACGCCCGCCTGGCCGATCTCGAGGCCCAGGCCCGCCGCCAGCAGGCCGCGCTCGGGGCGCAGCGGGAGTTGCTGGCCCGCCAGGTCCGCGGCGCCTATGCCATGGGGCGCCAGGAACAGCTCAAGATCCTGCTCAACCAGCAGGATCCGGCGGTGGTCAGCCGGGTGCTCACCTACTACGATTATCTCAACCGGGCGCGCGCCGAACAGATGGCCCGGATCCGCGCGCGCCTGCAGGCGCTGGCCGAGACGCGGGCCCGGATCCGCGAGGAACAGGCCCGCCTGGCGCGCCTCGAGTCCGAGCAGGCCGGGCAGAAGCAGGCCCTGGAACAGCAACAGCAGGCGCGGCGCGAGGTATTGCGCCAGCTCGCCAGCCAGATCCAGGGGCAGGACGCGCGCCTGGCCCAGCTGCGGCGTGACGAGAAGCAGCTGCAGCAGCTGTTGAAGGGCCTGCAGGACGCGCTGGCGGACATCCCGCGCAATCTCGATGCCCAGCAGCCCTTCGACAGGGCGCGCGGCCGACTGCGCTGGCCGCTGCGGGGCGTGATCCGGCACGCATTCGGCGAACCCAAGATCGGTGCGCTGCGCTGGGATGGTGTTATGATCGAGGCGCCGGAAGGGCGCGAGGTCCACGCGGTGCATGCCGGCCGGGTGGCCTTCGCGGACTGGCTGCGGGGCTTCGGCCTGCTGCTGATCATCGATCACGGCGACGGCTATATGACCCTGTACGGTCACAACCAGAGCCTGTTCAAGGAGGTGGGCGACTGGGTCGAGGCCGGCGAGCCCGTGGCCGCGGCCGGGAGTACCGGCGGTGGCAGGGAGTCGGGTGTCTATTTTGCGATTCGGCGGCACGGAAAACCGGTCAACCCGGCCCGTTGGTGCCGCCGGACCAGGGGGCGTAGAGTTGGTTGAGGATGTGAAGAAACGGTTGGCCGCGCCGCTGTTCGCGGCACTGCTGCTCGGTCTGGCGCCGCTGCCCGGCCTGGCCAGGGATCAGGCGCCCAACAAGGGCCTGCCGCTGGACGAGCTGCGGGTGTTCGCCGAGGTGTTCGGCCGCATCAAGCAGGACTATGTCGAGCCGGTGGACGACCGCAAGCTGCTGCGCGACGCCATCCGCGGCATGCTCAGCGGCCTGGACCCGCATTCCGCCTATCTCGACGAGGACGCCTTCGAGGATCTGCGCGTGGGCACCAGCGGCGAGTTCGGCGGCCTGGGCATCGAGGTCGGCATGGAGGACGGCTTCGTCAAGGTCATCGCGCCCATCGACGACACCCCGGCGCAACGGGCCGGGATCCAGTCCGGCGACCTGATCATTCGCATCGACAAGCAGGCGGTCAAGGGCCTGAGCCTGAACGAGGCGGTCAAGCTGATGCGCGGCAAGCCGGGCACCAAGGTCGTGATCCAGATCGTGCGCAAGGGCCGCGAGGCGCCCTTCGAGCTGACCCTGGAGCGCGCCGTGATCAAGACCGCCAGCGTCAAATCCCGCATGCTCGAGCCGGGCTACGCCTATGTGCGCCTGTCGCAGTTCCAGTCACACACCGGCGACGAGCTGAAAAAGCACCTGGCCCGGCTGCGCAAGAAGGCCAAGGGCCATCACCTCAAGGGCCTGGTGCTGGACCTGCGCAACAACCCCGGCGGGGTGCTGCAGGCCGCGGTGGCGGTGGCCGACGCCTTCATCACCGACGGCACCATCGTCTATACCGAGGGCCGCATCGAGGACTCGCAGCTGCGCTTCCGCGCCCAGCCCGACGACCTGCTCGACGGCGCCCCCATGGTGGTGCTGGTCAACGGCGGCTCGGCCTCGGCCTCGGAGATCGTGGCCGGCGCCCTGCAGGACCATCATCGCGCGGTGATCATGGGCCAGCGCACCTTCGGCAAGGGCTCGGTGCAGACCATCGTGCCGGTCAACGAGAAGACCGCGATCAAACTCACCACCGCGCGCTATTTCACCCCCAGCGGGCGTTCCATACAGGCCGAGGGCATCGAGCCCGACATCGTGCTCAACAACCTGGTGGTCAGCGAGGGCGGCAAGGACGAGACCCTGCTGCGCGAGTCCGAGCTGGCGCATCATCTGGACAATCCCAACGGCGGCAGTGATCCCGCCAAGGCGGCCAAGGGCAAGGACGGCAAGCCCCTGGCCGAGCAGGACTATGCCCTGGGCGAGGCGCTCAATCTGCTCAAGGGCCTGGCCTTTCTGCGCGCCGGGGAACACACCTGATGCGGCGCGCCGGCCTGTTTCTGGCCTGTCTGCTGCTGGGCGGCCTGGCGCACGCCGGGGCGCGCCTGGCGGTGATCATCGACGACCTGGGCAATGACCTCGCCCATTCCGAGGCGGCGCTGGCCCTGCCGCGCGCGGTCACCGTGTCCATCCTGCCGCGTCTGGCCTGGAGCACCCGCATCGCCGAGGCGGCCTGGCGCCAGGGCCGGGAGAGCATGCTGCACCAGCCCATGGCCTCGCTCAGCCACCGGGAGCTGGGTCCCGGCGCCCTGACCCTGGAGCACACCCGCATCGACCTGGAGGCGGTGCTCAGCGCCAACCTTGCCAGCGTGCCGCATGTCTCGGGGGTCAATAATCACATGGGCAGCCTGCTCACCAGCGAGGGCCGCAACATGGAATGGTTCATGCAGGCGCTGCAGGAACGCGGCGGACTGTATTTCGTCGACAGCCGCACCAACCCCCGCTCGCGCGCCGAGAAGACCGCGCGCCGGCTCGGCCTGCGGACCGCGCGGCGCGATGTGTTCCTCGACAACGAGCGCGATCCGGCGCATATTCGGCATCAGCTGCAGCGTGCGGTCAAGCTGGCGCGCCTCAAGGGCTCGGCCATCGCCATCGGCCATCCCTACCCCGAGACGATCGCGGTGCTGGCCGCAGAGCTGCCGCGCCTGCGGGCCCAGGGCGTGAGTCTGGAGCCGGTTTCCAAGGTCATCGATTTCCAGAGGAGGAGCAGAACATGGCACGCGTCCTCGTCCCCCTTGCCCAGGGTTGCGAAGAGCTCGAAGCCGTAACCATCATCGACCTGTTGCGCCGCGCCGGGGTCGAGGTGGTGGCGGCCGGACTGGATGAAGGTCTGGTGAAATGCAGTCGCGGGGTGGTGCTGATGCCGGACGCCAGCCTCGACGAGGTGCTGGACCAGAGCTTCGACATGATCGTCCTGCCCGGCGGACTGCCCGGCGCGGACCATCTGCGCGACGACCCGCGCATCCAGCAGCTGTTGCGCCAGATGGCCGAGCAGGGCCGCTACACCGCCGCGATCTGCGCCGCGCCCAAGGTCCTGGCCAGCGCCGGGGTGCTGGACGGACGCCAGGCCACCGCCTATCCCGGAGTGCTCAGCGCCGAGGATCTGCCCGCCACCCGGGTGCTGGACGAGGCCGTGGTGCGCGACGGCAGCGTGATCACCTCGCGCGGGCCCGGCACCGCCATGGATTTTGCGCTGTCCCTGATCGAGGCCCTGCTGGGGCCCGAGCAGCGGGCGGCGGTCGAGGGCCCGCTGGTGCGGCCCTGAACACCACCGGAACGGTCATTCACACTCACAGGAAGCGAGGCTGAAAGGTGCGCCGCAAGACCCGAAATTCCCTAATCCTTCTCGTCTTGATCCTGCTAGTTGCGGCCCCCTTGTTGGTTAAGGGCTTGATCTATCTGCGGGTCAGGCAGGTCATGGATAAGTTGATCGAAGAATCCGTGGACAAGGCCGAGATCCACTATCGTGGCATCGATACCGAGCTGCGGGGCGCCGCCTCGGTGTTGGACCTGAGTGTGCGCCCGCTGGCCTTCAAGCAGCCGATAGAGATCGAGCAGGTACGGGTACAGACTGATGATCCGTGGATACTCCTTACTGGGGGAGGTAATAATGATCAATTACCGCCACATCTGCGCATTGACATTCGGTCAATCCATGTTCCTTTGGGTGAGCAGCTCCAAAAGATGTTTCAATCGTCCCATACGAATGCGACCCCGTCTACGCCGGCCCCTTGTGCGGCCTTTAATCTCGGCCCTAGTCTGCTAAAGGTTATGGGCTACCAGGGTCTGGATATGGATATGGGTATGGATTATCGATTCAATGAATCAGACGAAAGTGTCGACATGGCGTTCGATTTCAATATGGATGGGATCCAGAGCCTGAATATGTCTATGCGTCTGAGCGATTTGACCCGTGATGATGTCATGGACAGGCGGCTGAGTGGCGTGCAATTCGCCCAGGCTGACGTCGACATGAATCTGGAACCTGAATTCGGCAAGCGTTATGTGGCATATTGCGCGAAGCAGCGTGGCATGGCGCCTGAGGTCTTCGTGGAATCGCTGATCCAGAACCAGCGTGAACAGTTGTCCAAGGCGGGGGTGATTCTGGGTGGCGGATTACAAGCTGCGCTGGAGACTTTGTACCACGATTGGGGGGAGTTGCGTTTGCATGTCCAACCGGAGCAGCCGATGGGCATGGGGCAGCTCATCGCGCTTCGTCCCGAAAGCCTGGTACAAACCCTGGGGATCAGCCTTTCGATCAATGGCAAATACGTCAACGATCTATATATCAAACTAGATATGGAAAAGCTTGCTGAACAGTCACGGCGGCCACCATCAGATATACGTCCTGACAGCCTGGCCACAGCGCCGAAAAGGATACGGGTCATTCGCAAGTTTCATTTAGCTCCGGTATCGAGTTTGGGGCAGCATTTGGGCGAGCAGGTGCGCATCCATCCGCGCAACGCCCCGGTGCGCGAGGGCGAGCTGATCGCGATCAGCAACGGCGAGGCGCAGGTGAAGCAGCGCGCCCACGGCGGCTCGGTGACCAGCTATGTCCCGCTGAAGGACATCGCCGCGCTCGAGGTCGAGCGGGTGGAGCGCAAGCCGCTGCGCTGAGGGCTCAGCGCGCGAGCAGGGCGCGCGCGAGCAGCGCCAGGCCGGCGCCGCTCATGCCCAGCACCAGCACCGGATTGCCGACCAGCGGCAGCAGCGGCGTGGCCGACAGATTGAGCAGCAGGCCGCCCAGCAGCAGGCCGGCCCCGGCGATGCTGTGCCGGGTGCGCTGTCCGTCGCGATGCAGCTGTTCGCGCAGGGCCTTCAGCTCCCCTGATTTCCAGCGTATCTCCAGCTCGCCGTCGGCGGCCTTGCGCAGCACCCGGTAGGCCAGGTGCGGGACCTCGGGCAGCTCCTCTGAGAGCTGCGGCAGGGTCTCGCGCACGCGCCGGGCAAAGGCGCGCGGGCCGACCTGCTGCGCCATCCAGCGTTCCATGAAGGGCTTGGCGGTGGTCCACAGGTCCAGCTCCGGGTAGAGCATGCGTCCCAGGCCCTCGATGTTGAGCAGGGTCTTCTGCAGCAGCACCAGCTGCGGCTGTACCTCCATGTCGAAACGGCGCGCGGTCTGGAACAGGCGCAACAGGAAGTGCCCGAAGGAGATCTCGCTGAAGGGCTTTTCCCAGATCGGCTCGCTCACGGTGCGGATGGCCGCCTCGAATTCCTCCACCCGGGTGCTGCGCGGTACCCAGCCCGATTCCACGTGCAGCTCGGCCACGCGCCGGTAGTCGCGGTGGAAGAAGGCCAGCAGGTTCTCGGCCAGGTAACGCTGGTCCTCGGTGGTGAGGGTGCCCATGATGCCGAAGTCCACGCTGATATAGCGCCCGTCCGGGGTCACGAAGATGTTGCCCGGGTGCATGTCGGCGTGGAAGAAGTTGTCGCGGAACACCTGGGTGAAGAAGATCTCCACGCCGCGCTCCCCGAGCAGCTTCATGTCCACCCCCGCGCGCCGCAGTTCGTCCACCTGGTCCACGGGGATGCCATAGACCCGCTCCTGCACCATGACCTGCGAGCGGGTGAGATCCCAGTAGATCTGCGGCACCACCAGCATCCCGCTGCCTTCGAAGTTGCGCCGCAGCTGGGCGCAGTTGGCCGCCTCGCGCATCAGGTCCAGCTCGTCATGGATGGTCTTGTCGTATTCCTCGACCACCTCCACCGGGCGCAGGCGGCGCGCCTCGCGTGAGTAGCGCCGGGCCATGCGCGCGATGGTGTAGAGCAGCTGCACATCGCGCTGGATGGTCTTTTCGATGCCCGGCCGCACCACCTTGACCACCACCTCGGTGCCGTCGTGCAGGCGCGCGGCGTGTACCTGGGCGATGGAGGCCGAGGCCAGGGGCTCGACCTCGAACGCATCGAACAGCTCGCTCACCGGCGCGCCCAGGGCCTTTTCGACGATGGCCTGGGCCTGGCGCCCCGGGAAGGGCGGGACCTGGTCCTGCAGGCGCGCCAGCTCCTCGGCGATGTCGTCCGGCAGCAGGTCGCGGCGGGTGGACAGGATCTGGCCGAACTTGACGTAGATCGGGCCCAGATCCTCCAGGGCGCGGCGGATGCGCACGCCGCGCGGCGGCCGCCGGCCCAGGCTGGCCAGCCAGAAGGGCGAGAGATAGCGCAGAAAACGGATCGGGCGGAAGATGTGCGCGGCGAGCAGGATCTCGTCCAGGCCGTGGCGCGCCAGCACCCAGGCGATGTGCGCCACGCGCAGTCCTTCGCGCACCGGGATCATGTGTCCCGCGGCTCCAGCAGGCGGATGCGCGCGGCCAGCCGTTCCACGTCGTCGCGGGTGCGCTCCACCTCGCGGATCCAGGCCTCCAGCTCATGGGGCGAGGGCAGCAGCCGGGCCTCCTCGGTCAGGTATTCCGAGAGATACTGCTGCATGCGCCCGCCGGTCTCGCGGCCCTGTTCACGCGCGCGCCGCGCCAGCCCGGCCAGCTCGTGCGCCGCGATGTCGCCCACATAGCGCGAGAGCTGTTCCTCCCAGTCGATGTCCAGCCCGCCCAGGGTCTCGCTGAAGCGGTGCGCCAGCTCGGTGTCGCCGTGGATGCGCACATGCCCGGCGAACAGCTGGGCGCTGCCCTGCTCCGGGTCGGAGGCGCGCATCAGGTCCAGCGGGCTGCCCTCGATGGTGCAGTCGGGCTCGCCCTCGTAGCGGCCCAGCAGCTGCAGGCGGCCGGCCTGGTCGGGGATGAAGTAGAGGGTGATGCCGGTGCCGCGCAGGGCGATGGCGATGACCCGGCCATGCCAGCCGGCCAGCCGCCGCATGGCCGCCGGGTCCAGTGCCAGCAGGCGGTTGATCAGGCCCTCCAGGGTCTCCAGGGCCAGGTCGCGGATGGTCATCGGGGGATGCCTCCGGGGACGTTCACAGCTTGAATCCCCGGTGCACCGCCACGATGCCGCCGGTCAGGTTGTGTACATCGCAGCGCTCGAAGCCGGCCGCCTCCATCATGCCCTTGAGGGTCTCCTGGTCGGGATGCATGCGGATGGACTCGGCCAGGTAGCGGTAGCTCTCGGCGTCCTTGGCCACCAGCTGCCCCATGCGCGGCAGCAGGCCGAAGGAATAGGCGTCGTAGATCTTCTCCAGCGGCTTGTTGGTCGGCTTGGAGAATTCCAGCACCAGGGCGCGCCCGCCGGGCCTGAGGGCGCGGTACATGCTGGCCAGGGCGGCGTCCTTGTCGGTGACATTGCGCAGGCCGAAGGCGATGGTGATCAGGTCCAGGCTGTCGTCCCGGATCGGCAGCTGTTCGGCGTTGATCTGGGCATAGGCCAGGTTGCCGACATGCCCGCGGTCGAGCATGCGGTCGCGGCCCACGCTGAGCATATTGGCATTGATGTCGGACATGATGACCAGGCCCTCGGGGCCGACCAGGCCGGCGAAGCGGTCGGCCAGGTCGCCGGTGCCGGAGGCCAGGTCGAGGATCTTCTGTCCCGGGCGCACCCCTGCCAGTTCGATGGCGAAGCGCTTCCACAGACGGTGGATGCCGAAGGACATCAGGTCGTTCATGATGTCGTATTTCTCGGCCACCGAGTCGAACACCCCGCGCACGAGGTTGGCCTTCTGTTCCTTGGGGACCTGCTTGAAGCCGAAGTGCGTGGTGTCGTGTTCGCTCATGTCGGATGCCTGCCTCGTTGCTGCCTGTGCATGGCACGGCTGGGTGCCGTGGTGTCCCGGCCGCTGGCCGGGCCTGTCAGGACGCCGGTTCCTTGCGGGTGTAGCCCTTTTCCTTCAGCTCCTCCAGATAGGCGGCCCACAGCTCGTCGTAGTTCTTCCCCAGATTGTACAGGGTTTCCCAGGAGAAGATGCCGGTGTTGTGCTCGTCGTCGAAGAACAGCTGCACCGCGTAATTGCCCACCGGCTCGATGCGTTCGATGTTGACGTTCTCCTTGCCCAGCGGCACCTGGCGCTGGCCGGGACCGTGGCCCATGACCTCGGCCGAGGGCGAGTACACGCGCAGGTACTCGGCCGGCAGCTTGAAATTGGCGCCGTCTTCGAAGGTGATCTCCAGCACGCGCGACATGCGGTGCAGATTGAGTTCGGTCGGATTGGGTGTGTTTAGCATCTTGCTCGTCCTGCCTGAATGGTTGGATAAGGCGTTATTCTGGCCTGTGTCCGCCGGGCTATCACCCGGCGGGCCTACAGGATATAGCGGCTCAGGTCCTCGTTATCGGACAGGGACTCGAGGTTGCGGTCGACATAGTCCGCGTCGATGGTGACCTGCTGGCCCCGGTAGTGCGGGGCCATGAAGGAGACCTCCTCCAGCAGGCGCTCCATGACTGTGTGCAGGCGTCGCGCGCCGATGTTCTCGGTGCGCTCGTTCACCTGCCAGGCGATCTCGGCGATGCGCCGGATGCCCGCCTCGGTGAAGGCCAGCTCCACCCCCTCGGTGGCCATCAGGGCCTGGTACTGCTCGGTGAGCGAGGCGTCGGGCTCGGTGAGGATGCGCACGAAGTCGTCCACCGACAGGGCGTTCAGCTCGACCCGGATCGGCAGCCGCCCCTGCAGTTCGGGGATCAGGTCCGAGGGCTTGCTCAGGTGGAAGGCGCCGGAGGCGATGAACAGGATGTGATCGGTGCGCACCATGCCGTGCTTGGTGGACACGGTGCAGCCCTCGACCAGGGGCAGCAGGTCGCGCTGCACGCCCTCGCGCGAGACATCCGCGCCGTGCGCCTCGGCGCGGCTGGTGACCTTGTCCAGCTCGTCGAGGAACACGATCCCCTGCTGCTCGACCATCTCGATGGCGCGCAGCTTGAGATCCTCCTCGTTGATGCGCTTGGCCGCCTCCTCGTCGGTGAGCAGTTTCATGGCGTCGCGGATGCGCAGCTTGCGTTTCCTGGTGCGGCCGCTGCCCAGGTTCTGGAACAGGCCCTGCAGCTGGCTGGTCATCTCCTCCATGCCGGGCGGGGCCATGATCTCCACGCCCAGCTGCGGGCCGCTGGTCTCGATCTCGATCTCCTTGTCGTCCAGCTCGCCGGCGCGCAGCTTGTCGCGGAACTTGTCGCGGGTGGCGCTGCCGCCGGGCGCGGGGCTGGCGTCCTCCTCCCAGGCGCTGGTGCGCGGCGGCGGCAGGAGCGCGTCCAGGACCCGCTCCTCGGCGGCGGCGTGGGCCACGTCGCGCACCTTTTCCATCTCCTGCTCGCGCACCATCTTGACCGCGGAGTCGGCCAGGTCGCGGATGATGGAGTCCACCTCGCGGCCGACATAGCCCACCTCGGTGAACTTGGTGGCCTCGACCTTGATGAAGGGGGCGTTGGCCAGGCGCGCCAGGCGCCGCGCGATCTCGGTCTTGCCCACCCCGGTGGGGCCGATCATGAGGATGTTCTTGGGCGTGATCTCGGCGCGCAGCTGCGCGTCCACGCGGGTGCGCCGCCAGCGGTTGCGCAGGGCGATGGCGACCGCGCGCTTGGCCTCCTGCTGACCGACGATGTGTTTGTCCAGCTCGTGGACGATCGCTTCCGGGGTGATGTCAGACATGGCTGTCGAGTTCCTCGATGACCAGGTTGTGGTTGGTGTACACGCAGATGTCGGCGGCGATGTTCAGGCCCTGCTCGACGATCTCGCGCGCGCCCAGCCCGGTGTTGTCCAGCAGGGCGCGCGCCGCGGCCTGGGCGTAGCTGCCGCCGGAACCGATGGCCATCAGGCTGTCCTCGGGCTCGACCACGTCGCCGGTGCCGGTGAGGATCAGCGAGGCCTCGGCGTCGGCCACCACCAGCAGGGCCTCCAGGCGGCGCAGCATGCGGTCGGTGCGCCAGTCCTTGGCCAGCTCCACGGCGGCGCGGGTGAGGTGGCCGGAGTGTTTCTCCAGCTTGCCCTCGAAACGTTCGAACAGCGTGAAGGCGTCGGCGGTGGCGCCGGCGAAGCCGGCCAGCACCTGGCCCTTGTACAGGCGCCGTACCTTGCGCGCATTGCCCTTCATGACGGTGTTGCCCATCGACACCTGGCCGTCGCCGCCGATCACGACCTTGCCGTGACGGCGGACCGAGAGGATGGTGGTTCCGCGGATTTCCTGCACTGTTGCGATCCTGCTTGTGGCGAAAGGATGGGAATTCTACCACTTCGGCGTCGCCGGGCCCCGGTATCTGCAGCGGTGCCCGGGGCCATGCCATACAAAAGGCCACAGGCCGACGAGGGGTTCCGGAAAACGCCTTGCATCGATCCCTGTCAGCCGCCCTCCGCCTCCGGGTCGCGGGGGATGGCCGGATGGTCGGGCACCGGCTTGTCCAGATAGTAGCCCTGGGCCAGATCGACACCGAAGGCGGCCAGCATCTCCAGCACCGGCTCGCTGTCCACGAACTCGGCGATGGTGGTCTTGTGCAGGCCGGAGGCCACGTCCAGCATGGCGCGCAGAAAGATCTGGTTTTCCGGGTTGTTGGGCAGGTCGTGGATGAACTGGCCGTCGATCTTGAGCACGTCGGCGGTGATGTGCTTGAGGTAGGCGAAGGACGAGAAGCCGGCGCCGAAGTCGTCCAGGCACACGGTGCAGCCGGTCTGGTGCAGGGCCTCGATGAAGCGCTGCGCGTCCTGGATGTCGGACACCGCGGCGGTCTCGGTCAGCTCGATCAGCAGGCGCCGGGGCGCGACATCCTCCTTGCCCAGCCACTTGCGGATGCGCTGCGGCAGGGAGGGGTCGTCGAAGGAACGGCCGGAGATGTTGACCGCCACCGGCGGCATCTCCGGGTGCCGGCCCAGGGTGCGGATGACCTGGCGCAGCACCCACTGGTCGATGGCCAGGATCTTGCCGCTCTTCTCCGCGATGGGGATGAACTGGCCCGGCATGTAGAGCTTGTCGTTCTGGCGCGGGTCGCGCAGGCGCACCAGGGCCTCGAGGTGGGCCAGTTCGCGGTTCTGTACCCGGTACACCCCCTGGTAGTGCAGTTCGAACAGGTCGTTCTCCAGGCCGTGCTCGATGCGCTGGGTCCAGTTCATGTGCGCCATCATGGTCTGTGACAGGTCGCGCTTGCGGTCGTAGATGGACCAGGTGTTCTTGCCCTGCGCCTTGGCCTGATACATGGCCGCGTCGGCCTGCGCCACCAGGCTTTCGGTGTCGTGCGCCATGTCGGGGTACACCGAGATGCCGACGCTGGTGGTCATGCGGATGTTCTGGTTGCGGAAGCGGAAGGGGATGCGCGACACCGCGCTGACGATGCGCTGCGCCAGCAGCTTGACCTCCTCCATGTCGTGGTCGATCAGGGTCACGATGGCGAATTCGTCCCCGCCCAGGCGGGCGAAGATGTCGTTCTTGCGCACCACCCGCGCCAGTTCGCCGGCGATGCGGGTGAGCACGGTGTCGCCCTCGCGGTGGCCGTAGGAGTCGTTGATCAGCTTGAATTCGTCCAGGTCGAAATAGAGCAGGGCGAAGCGGTGCTTGTAGCGCTGCGCCATGCTGATCATGCGCTCCATCTCGATCTGGAAGCGGTGCCGGTTGAACAGCCCGGTCAGGGAGTCGCGCTCGGCCAGGTAGATGAGCTGCTCGGCGGTCTGGCGCTCGTGGGTCACGTCCTCGTACAGCCACAGGCGGCCGATGTTGCGGCCCTCGAGGTCGGTCACCGGATAGGAGACCTGGGTGAGGATGCGCCCGTCGGCCAGCTCGATCTCGAAGCGCTCGCTGATCTCGTGGGTGTTCTCCACCTGCAGCACGTACTGCGAGGAGTGGGAGGGGCGGGCGAACAGATGGCGCGAGTGCTCCAGGACCTCGACCACCGGTTGGCCGATCAGCCTCTCGGGGCTGTCGTCGAGCGCCCACATTTCCTCGAAGGCCGGGTTGATGTATTCGATGCGGCGGTCGTTGGTCTCGAACAGGATGCCCAGGTTCATGGCCGAGAGCAGGGCGCGGAAGCGCGCCTGCTGACGCTGCGATTGAAGCAGCAGCTCATGCTGGCGCGACTCGCTGGCTTTGAGTTCGTTAAGAGAGTCTTTGAGGAACTCCTGCGCCTTGCGTCGTTCGGTGACATCGATGAAGGAGGCGCGCTTGCCCAGGCCGCGGCCCTGCTCGTCGAAGATGGGCTGCCAGTACAGGGCGACCTGGATGTCGCGGCCGTCCTTGCGCCGCAGGGTGCATTCCAGACCGTCACCGCTGGGATCTTCCAGCAGCTGCTCCCAGACGTGCATGCGCTCGCCCGACTCCGGCGGTCGCAGCGGTCGGGGGAAGTCGCTCATCGCCAGCAGTTCGGCTGGGGTGAAGCCGGTCAGACGCCTGGCCGAGGGATTGGTCCAGACCAGGCGGCCGTCCGGGGCCAGCCAGATCTCCCAGGCATAGGTGTAGTCGGCGATGGCGCGCAGACGCCGCTGCTCGGCCTGCTGGCTCGCCCGCCACTCGCCCAGGGCGCGCACCATGGTGTTGAAGCTGTGTGCCAGGCGGCCCACCTCGTCGCGCGGGCCGCTGGTCTGGACTTCCTTCAGCTCGCCGGCCGAGACCGAGCGGGTCGCGGCGTCCAACAGGCGCAGGCGCCGGGTGGAATGCCAGAACACCAGCCCGATCAGGAGCATGGACAACAACAGGTAAGCTAGGCCGAAGCGTAAGGTAGAGCCAGTCAGTAGCCGCTGGAAGTTCTGCAGGGGAGAGAGGCGGATGCCCAGGTGCACATGCCCGACGGTCTCGCCGGCCAACCGAACCGGCATGGCGATGTTTTGGATCCGCCGCGACAGCAGCAGCGAGCGGGGACGCGCCTTTTCTAGTTTGGCGGCCTCGATCCGAGGCGGCGTCCGGCCGGCTGAAGCCAGGGGATGGTCCTCGATGCCATCCACGACAAGATAGGCGAGCAGTGGCGCGTGACTCAGAATCTGTTGTGTCCGCTGGTGTATTGTGTCGATGTCCTTAGCGTGAATGGCGGGGGCCAAGGCCGCATTGATCAGGGCTCCCAGGGGGCGGGTCAATTGCTCGAATTCTGATTGTGCATAGCGATTAATAGTGTTCTCTATGATGCCGCCAAGCGAGCCCAGCAGCAGCGACTGGATCAGTAATACCAGCAATAGCGTGCGGGTGACCAGGGAGCGGCGGGGGTCCAAGGTCATGGCTGCAACCCGGTCGGGATTCGGCAGCTCAACGGTAACAGATTGGTGCTTGGCCTTGACGATGCCATTGGCGGAAGCCCTCAGCGTTTACGCGCCCTGGGGTGGGCCTTGTCATAGACCTGGGCCAGGTGCTGGAAATCCAGGTGGGTATAAACCTGGGTAGTGGCGATATCGGCATGTCCCAGCAATTCTTGAACCGCGCGCAGATCGCCCGAGGACTCCAGCAGATGGCTGGCGAAGCTGTGCCGCAGCAGGTGCGGGTGGATATGGCGCGGCATCCCCTGCTGGCGTGCGCGCAGGGCCACCCGCTGTTCGATGGCGCGCGGGCTGAGGCGGCGCCCGCGGCGGCTCACGAACAGCGCCGGCTCGTCCGGGGCGGCCAGCCCGGGGCGCGCCGCCAGCCAGGCCGCGATGGCCTCGCGCGCCTTGCCGCCGACCGGTACCCGGCGGGTCTTGCCGCCCTTGCCGGTGACCTCCAGCAGACCGTCCGCCGGCTGCGCCTGGTCCATGTCCAGCGAGGCCAGCTCGGACAGGCGCAGGCCGCTGGCGTAGAACAGTTCGAGGATGGCGCGGTCGCGCAGGTCCAGGGGGGTCTCGCCCGGGATCTCCAGCAGGCGCGCCAGCTGGTCCACGTCCAGGGTCGCGGGCAGGTGCCGGCCGCGGCGGGGCGGTCGGACGCCCTCGGCCGGGTTGCCGTCCACGCGCCGGTCGCGCAGCAGGTAGCGGAAGGCACCGCGCAGGGCCGAGAGCTGGCGCGCCAGGCTGGCGCCCGAGAGCCCCTTGCGGTGGCGCGCGGCGATGAACTGCCGGATCTGGTGCTGCGAGGCCTGCCAGGGACGCAGATCGCGCTCCGCGCACCAGTCCAGGTAGTGCTCCAGGTCGCGCCGGTAGCCCTGCAGGGTGCGCTCGGACAGCCGCCGCTCGACCCGCAGATGGTCGAGGTAGTCCTGCATCCATGCGCGGTCGCTCCCGGCGTGCATGGCGCTAGAGACCCGGGCTGGATACGGCACTCAGGGTGGCGCTGACGATATCCGACAGGCGTTGCAGGAAATCGACGCTCTTGCTGGCGTCGAAGCGTTGCGGGTCGTGGCTGCCGATGGCCAGCACGCCGACCAGGGGCGGGGCCTGGATGGGGATCAGGGCCGCCGAGCCGGTCTCGCCGGCCTGCGGCCCGAACAGGTATTCCAGCTGTTCCTGCGGCAGGCTGCCGCAGGAACAGCTGGAATACCTG
>JALVTT010000154.1 GCA_027024025.1 Sedimenticola sp. | reverse complement strand
GAAGGTCTGAAAAAACGATTGGTGGGGGCCGCGGTGCTGGCCTCGCTGGCGGTCATCTTCGTGCCCATGCTGATCGAGGAGCCGCTGGACAAGGTGGAGCTGGAGAAGATGCCCCCGGCGCCGCCGCAGAAAAACCGGCCCCCCGGCCGCAGAAAAAGACGCCCCCGCGCACCGGCCTGAGCGCCTGGGTGGTCCAGGTCGGCAGCTTCTCCAACCGCGACAACGCCATGAAGCTGGTCAGGAAGCTGCGCAAGGCGGGGCTCCAGGTGCGCGATCCCGAACGCATCGAGCTGCGGGGCAAGACCCTCTACCGGGTGCAGGTCGGCCCGGTGCTGGACCGCAAGCGGGCCCAGGCCCTGCTGCCGCGCGTGGATCGGGTCACCGGCACCCATGCCCGGGTGCGCGCCTATCCCTGAGTATCCCGTCCGGTCCCGGCATGGGCGTGGTGGCGCATGGGCGGAGGCCGATCTGATAGACTTCGCACTTTGGATATCCTGGAGCTGACGACCCCATGCCCTGGCTGGACACCGCGCTGATCGGCATCATCCTGGTCTCTGCCCTGATCAGCCTGTTTCGGGGTTTTGTGCGCGAGGCATTCTCTCTGGCGATCTGGATCCTGGCGTTCTGGATCAGCTGGAGTTTCTTCCGTGATCTGGAGCCGCGTTTCCAGCCCTGGATCGGATCGCCCACGGTGCGCCTGGGGCTGGCCTTCGGCGGGCTGATGCTGGTCTCGCTGCTGATTGGTGGCGTGGTCAACTACCTGCTGATCCAGCTGATCGAGCGCACCGGCATGTCCGGCACCGACCGCTTTATCGGCATGATATTCGGCGCGGCGCGCGGGGTGCTGGTGGTGGCGGTGCTGGTGCTGCTGGCCGGGCTGACCACCCTGCCGCAGGAGTCCTGGTGGCAGCAGTCGCGCCTGATGCCATACTTCCAGGAGCTGGCCTTCTGGCTCAGGGATCTGCTGCCCAAGGACATGGCCGAATATTTCCGTTACGGTTGAACAGAGGTTTGAGGCGGATATGTGTGGAATCGTCGGCATCTTAGGCACCGCGCCGGTCAATCAGTCGCTGTATGACGCCCTGCTGGTGCTGCAGCACCGCGGCCAGGACGCGGCGGGCATCATGACCTGCGACAACGGCCGCCTGCACCTGCGCAAGGACAATGGCCTGGCGCGCGATGTGTTCGACAACGAGCACATGATCTCGCTGCGCGGCAATATGGGTATCGCGCATGTGCGCTATCCGACCGCCGGCTGCTCCTCGTCCGCCGAGGCCCAGCCGTTCTACGTCAATTCGCCCTACGGTATCGCCCTGGCGCACAACGGCAATCTGACCAACGCCGCGGCCATCAAGCAGGAGCTGTTCCGCCAGGACCGGCGCCATATCAACACCGACTCGGATTCCGAGATCCTGCTCAATGTGTTCGCCCACGAACTGGCCGCGCACAGCCGCACCCTGGACATCGACGAACAGGACATCTTCCGCGCGGTGGCCGGCGTGCACCGGCGCTGCCACGGCGGCTACGCGGCGGTGGCCATGATCCCCAACTTCGGGATCATCGCCTTCCGCGACCCCAACGGCATCCGCCCGGCGGTCTTCGGTGTGCGCGAGACCGAAGCGGGACGCGAGATGATGGTCGCCTCCGAGAGCGTGGCCCTGGACACCCTGGGCTTCGAGCGGGAGCGGGACATCGAGCCGGGCGAGGCCGTGATCTTCACCATCGACGGCCGCCTGCTGCATCAGCAGTGCGCCGAGAAGACCCAGCGCTCGCCCTGCCTGTTCGAGTTCGTCTATTTCGCGCGGCCCGACTCCATCATCGACGACATCTTCGTGCACAAGGCGCGTCTGCGCATGGGCAAGAAGCTGGCCAAGAAGATCGAGCGGGTGATGTCCGCCGACGATATCGACGTGGTGATCCCCATACCCGATACCAGCCGGACCTCGGCCATGAGTCTGGCGGCCAACCTGGGGGTGCGCTACACCGAGGGCTTCATCAAGAACCGCTACATCGGCCGGACCTTCATCATGCCGGGACAGAACGCGCGCAAGAAATCCGTGCGCCAGAAGCTGAACCCCATCGATGTCGAGTTCAAGGGCAAGAACGTGCTGCTGGTGGACGATTCCATCGTGCGCGGCACCACCTCGAAGCAGATCGTGCAGATGGCGCGGGACGCCGGCGCCAACAAGGTCTATTTCGCCTCGGCCGCGCCCGCGGTGCGTTACCCCAATGTGTATGGGATCGACATGCCCGCCGCCTCCGAGCTGGTGGCGCACGGCCGCACCGACGAGGAGGTCTGCGAATGGATCGGCGCCGACGGCCTGATCTACCAGGATCTGGACGACCTCAAGGACGCCGTGCAGAAGAAGGGACGCACCCATGTGGACCGTTTCGACGCCTCGGTGTTCGATGGCGAGTACGTCACCGGAGACGTGACCGAGGGCTACCTCAACGATCTGGAATGCCAGCGCAACGACAGCGCCAAGGCGAAACGCGAGGCCGCCAAGGGCGTCAACATATTGGGCGTGCACAATCAGGTGTAGGATGGGCGGCACCCGGGCGGGCCGTGGTGCGGTTTCTTCGTCACCGCACCGGGGCGTCCCCGGCGCATCAATAATACTGGGGCAAGACCATGACCGATTTCGATCCCGAATGGGAACTGGCCACCCGCGCCATCCGCGTGGGCCACGCGCGCAGCCAGGAGGGCGAACACTCCGAGCCCATCCACATGACCTCCAGCTTCGTGTACCGCTCGGCGGCCGAGGCCGCGGCGCGGTTCTCGGGAGAGGAGCCCGGCAATATCTACGCGCGCTTCACCAACCCCACGGTGCGCACCTTCGAACAGCGTCTGGCGGCCATGGAGGGCGGTGAATGCTGCGTGGCCACCGCCTCGGGCATGTCCGCCATCCTGGCCACCTGCATGGGCCTGCTGGCGCAGGGCGACCATCTGGTCAGCTCGCGCAGCATCTTCGGCAGCACCGTGGTGCTGTTCGACAAGTATCTGTCGCGCTTCGGCATCCAGACCGATTATGTCGATCTGGCCGATCTGGCGGCCTGGGAGGCGGCCATCCGCCCGCAGACGAAGATGCTGTTTGTCGAGACGCCCTCCAACCCGCTCACCGCGCTGGGCGACATCCAGGCGCTGGCGGATCTGGCGCACGCCCACGACTGCCTGCTGGTGGTGGACAACTGCTTCTGCACCCCGGCGCTGCAGCGCCCGCTGGAACTGGGCGCGGATGTGGTGGTGCATTCCGCGACCAAGTACATCGACGGCCAGGGACGGGCCCTCGGCGGGGCCGTGGTGGGTGACAGGCAGCGGGTCGGGGAAGAGGTGTTCGGCGTGCTGCGCACCGCCGGGCCGAGCATGAGCCCCTTCAACGCCTGGCTGTTCCTCAAGGGCCTGGAGACGCTGGAGCTGCGCATGCAGGCCCACTCCGCCAACGCCCAGTCGCTGGCGGAATGGCTGGCGCAGCACCCGGCGGTGGAGCGGGTGCATTATCCGGGCCTGGCCAGCCACCCGCAGTTCGAGCTGGCGCAGCGCCAGCAGAAGGCGCCCGGCGGCATCCTGGCCTTCGAGGTGAAGGGGGGGCGCGAGGCGGCCTGGCAGGTGATCGATGCCACCCGCATGCTCTCGATCACCGCCAATCTGGGCGATACCAAGACCACCATCACCCATCCGGCCAGCACCACGCACGGCCGCCTGAGCGAGGAACAGCGCCAGGCCGCGGGGGTCGGCCAGGGGCTGATCCGCGTGGCGGTGGGGCTGGAGGCGATCGACGACATCCGCGGCGACCTCGCGAGGGGCCTGGACGCCTTGTAGGTTCAGCAGTGGGTTTTGTTTCGTCACCCCCCTGGGAGCGCCGGCGTCCCGCCGGCCCGGCCGCCAGGATGGCGGATATCCACCAGGTTCCGCCAAATGAATCAGCGATGGATGTCCGATGAAGGATGAGACCGACCGTCGCGCGCGCTGGCAGCGGCGTTACCAGGCCGGGGAAGGGGCCGCGCGGCCCGCGCGGGTGCTGCGCGAGCTGGATTTCCTGCTGCCGGCCTCGGGGCGGGCCCTGGATCTGGCCTGCGGACGCGGCGGCAATGCCCTGCTGCTGGCGGAGCGGGGCCTGGCGGTGGAGGCCTGGGACTACGCGCCGGCCGCCATCGAGGCCCTGCGGGCCGAGGCCGCCCGGCGGGGACTGCGGTTGCGGGCCGGGGTGCGTGATGTGCTGAGCGAGCCGCCCGAGGCCGCGCGCTATGATGTGATCACGGTGAGCTATTTTCTGGAGCGTGACCTGGCCCCGGCGATCGCGGCGGCCCTGCGTCCCGGCGGCCTGCTGTTCTACGAAACCTTCACGCAGGACGCGCCGGATGGCGCCGGTCCCTCCAACCCGGCCTTCCGTCTGGCGCCCAATGAGCTGCTGGGCCTATTCCCCGGGCTGCGCGTGCTCGATTACCGCGAGCACGCCCGGGTGGGGGATCCGCTCCGGGGGCAGCGTGATATCGCGACCCTGGTGGCGGTCAGCGAGCCGGTAAACCGATAAAAACCACCTGTTTTACTAACAGGCCGTTGAAAATAACCCGACTGAAGGGGCCTTTCTGGCGGCCAGCAGCGGATGAAGCACGGCGGCTCCTACCCTCTGGCCGGAAATTGGCCAATTT
>JALVTT010000153.1 GCA_027024025.1 Sedimenticola sp. | reverse complement strand
TCGACGTGCAGCTGGTCGAGGGCGCCCTGACCGCCTCGCGGGTGGTGGGCTTCCATTTCGCCGATCTCAACTCGGCGCTGCAGGTCACCCTGGCCTACAAGCATGTGGTGCTCAACCTGGTGATCGGCACCACCACGGTGTTCGTGCTGTGGCTGCTGCTGGGCGGGCGGACCTTCTGTTCCTGGGTCTGCCCCTATCATCTGGTGGCGGAGTGGGCCGAGTATCTGCACAAATGGCTGGTGGCGAAAAAGCTGATCAAGAACCACACCTTCAACCGCAAGGTGCGGGGCGTGTTCTACCTGATCTTCGCACTGCTGGCGCTGGTGACCGGCTACACGGTGTTCGAGACCATCTCGCCGACCGGGATCCTCAGCCGCGCCCTGATCTACGGGCCCGGCATCGCCTTGGTCTGGGTGGGTCTGCTGCTGCTGTTCGAGATCTTCTATTCGCGCCGGGCCTGGTGCCGCTATGTCTGTCCCATCGGGGTGACCTATGGCGTGGTGGGTGTGTTGTCGCCGGTGCGGGTCAAATACAATGCCGAGGCCTGCCACCATGAAGGCGACTGCCGC
This sequence comes from Sedimenticola sp., assembly GCA_027024025.1. Lineage (GTDB taxonomy): Bacteria > Pseudomonadota > Gammaproteobacteria > Chromatiales > Chromatiaceae > MONJU. The sequence goes on along the minus strand of JALVTT010000153.1, from coordinate 4,092 downwards.
AAGGTCTGCATGGTGCCGCACGTGCTGGATGTGACCATCCGGGGCCGTGCCTTCGATGTCAACCAGGACATCGGCTCCGACTGCACCCGCTGCGGCCTGTGCGTGGACGTCTGCCCGACCGACTCGCTGAAGTTCTCGGTGAAAGGCCTCGACAAACTGCTCTGAGGGGATGCCCGGGACATGATCAAATTCAGCCAGGTGGTCAAGCGCTTTCGCGGCCAGACCGTGCTCAAGGGCGTGGATCTGGAGATCCCGCTCGGTCACCGTGTGGCCCTGGTCGGCTCCAATGGCGCGGGCAAGACCACCCTGATCCGCTGCCTGCTCGGCGAGTACACCCACGAGGGCAGGGTCACCATCGATGGCATGGACCCGCGCCGGCAGCGCACCGAGGTCCTGTCGCGGGTCGGTTTCGTGCCGCAGCTCCCGCCGCCGCTGAAGATGCCGGTCGGTCAGCTGATCCGCTTCGCGGCCACTCTGGGGCGGGCCGATCCGCAGCGCATTGCCGAGGTGGCCGGCCAGCTGGGGCTGGACGTGGCGCAGTTCCGCCGTCATCCCTTCTTCAAGCTGTCCGGCGGGCAGAAGCAGAAGCTGCTGATCGCCATCGCCCTGGGGCGCGACTGCGACCTGCTGGTGATGGACGAGCCGGCCGCCAATCTGGACCCGGAGGCGCGTCACATCTTCTTCGGCCTGCTGGCCGAGAAGCGTGAACAGGCGGCCATGCTGATCTCCAGCCACCGCCTGGACGAAGTCGCGACGCTGGTCAACCGGGTGGTCGAGATGGACCAGGGCGAGGTGGTGCTGGACGACCGGGTGGACGACCTGGTGGACATGGCCAGCCGCCTGTTCTGCCGGGTCGGCATTCTGCGTCCCGAGCCTGCCTTTGCGCGCGCCATCGCCCAGTGGGGCTTCACCCCGGATGCCGCGGGCACCACCTGGGAGGGCTGGGTGGCCGGCCCCGACCGGCTGCGCTTCCTTGGCGTGCTGTCGCGCTATGCCGCGCTGCTGTCGCACATCCACATGGACGAGCCGGCGCTGCAGGAGAAACGGGCATGAGAACGATCCGCCGAATCACTCGTCTGCTGCCGCTGCTGGCCCTGCTTGGCCTGCTGGCCGCCTGCAGCGAGCCGAATACCGGGCCGGGCAAGGTGCATTGGGACCGCGACACCTGCAAACGCTGCGGCATGGTGCTGTCGGACCGGCATTACGCGGTCCAGGTGCGCCACCATACCGCGCCGGGCAAGTCCAGGGTGTATGAGTTCGACGATATCGGCTGCGCCGTGGTGTGGCTGCATGACAAGCCCTGGGCGGACGCGCCGGATACCGAGATCTGGGTCAATGACTGGCGCAATGGCAAGTGGATCGATGCGCGCAAGGCCACCTATGTCCCCGATCAGATCACGCCCATGGCCTATGGCTTCGGCGCCCAGAGCGAGCCCGATCCGCGTGGTCACAGCTTTGCGCAGGTCAGGCAAAAGGTCTTGCAGGACGAGGGCCTGCTGAAGACACACGCGAAGCATCTGCAACAGGATCCGCCGCCGGTGCATTCATCCTCGGACAAGGGGGCGCCCCGCTCATGAAACAGCTCTGGCTGACCGCGGTCACCGATATCGTCGAATCACTGCGCGCCAAGTGGTTCATGGTCTATACCCTGGTGTTCGGCGGCATCGTCGCCCTGCTCTTCGTCTTCGGCCTGACCGAATCGCGCATCATGGGCTTCACCGGCCTCTCGCGCATGCTGGTCACCTATATCCAGCTGTCGATGGCCATCCTGCCGGTGTTCGTGCTGGTGACCACGGTGCGCTCGGTGGCGGGCGACCGCGAGGCGGGGGTGTTCGAATACCTGCTGTCGCTGCCCATCGGCCTGGGCGCCTGGTTCTGGGGCAAGCTGATCGGGCGCTTCATCGTGGTCTTCATGCCGGTGTTCCTGGCCATGGTGGCGGGCATCGTCTGGGGCGTGATCCGTGGCGCCGATGTGCCTTGGGGCATGTTTCTGTACTACACGGGGCTGCTGCTGTCGCTGGCCTGGTGCTTCCTGGGCATCGGCATCCTGCTGTCGTCCCTGACCCGCTCGGCCGATGTGGCCCAGGGCGCGGCCTTCGTGGTCTGGCTGACCCTGCTGCTGTTCCTCGATCTGGTGCTGTTGGGGGTCATGATCCGTGGCGGCCTGCCGCCCGAGGGCGCGGTGGCCATCGCCCTGGCCAATCCCATGCAGGTGTTTCGCACCGCGGCCATGATGCTGTTCGACAACCAGCTGGTGATGCTGGGGCCCTCGGCCTATGTGATCCTGGACCACTTCGGGCAGGCCGGGTACATGGTCTACGCGATCAGCTACCCGCTGTTGCTGGGCACCCTGTTCGCCTGGCTGGGTTATCTCTGGTTCCGGCGCAGCGATCTGCCATAGCCCGGGTGATGACTGGTGCCCCGACGGGACAGGGCTTTCCGCTGGCCGGTCAGTCGTCCGCGGTGGACAGCCAGGCGAAGATGTCCTTCAGCTCCTGGTGACTGAAATCGTCGAGCAGGCGCTCGTCCGGATCGTCCGGGTCGTGGTGGCGCTTGCCCTCGTGAAACAGGCGTACCTGGCGCCACAGATAGTTGGTGTACTGGCCGGCGAGCATGGGGATGTTCTTCTTGTTCCTGCCCTCGCCCCGGCGTCCGTGACACGAGGCGCATTCGCGGTGGTAGAGTTTCTTTCCAGCCTGCACGTTGCCCGGCGCCCTCGGGATCTGGACCACCTTCTTCGATTCCAGCAGGCGCGCGTAGGCGTTGAAGCCGGGGGCGTGCTCATCGACCGGCGGCAGCTTGGAGGGCAGCTCGATGCGGGCCAGGTAGGCGGCGATGTCCTGGATGTCCTCGTCCGGCATCTGGCGCTCATCCACGTGTTCGACCATGGGCATATTGGGCCGCGAGCGCGAGCGGAAGTCCTTCAGCTGCTCGGCGATATAGGGCGCGGGCAGTCCGGCCAGACGCGGATACTTGCCGGCCTTGCCGCCCTGGCCGTATTCGCCGTGACAGCCGGCGCAGACCTCGTTGATCTCCTCGCCGTTTTCCAGATCGATCGGTTGTGAGGCCAGCACCTGGGGGACCAGGGGGAACAGCAGTGCCAGGGGCAGCAGACGCGAAAACAGAACAGTCATGGTGCTTGGATTAAGGTGAATGTCTCGTTGAAAGGGAAGGTGCCGCTCCGCCCCGGCTCATCGGCCAGGCGGCGGCCCGTGAGTGCGCAACATCCTAACAGGGTGTCCGCTGTGCTCTTTGATATTCATCAAGCCGGTCGGGGCGGTTCATGGAACTGAGCGCCGGGCTGTTCAGCGAGGGGCGTCACATCGAGCCGGCGCGGTGGCGGCGGATGGTCGCGCAGCGTGCGCTGGCGCTGCAGGCGGCCGGCCTGCCCGCCGGCGGTATCCTGCGCATGCACGGCGGAGGCCCCCTGGACATCTGCCTCAACCTGTTCGCCGCGCGCCGCCTGGGCGCGGCCTTGCTGCCCCTGCCGGCATCCGGAGGTCATGCCCCCGCCGGGGGTTGGCTGTGGAAGGCGGCCAGGCCCTGCCTGGAGCCGCTGCCCGGCCTGTCCCGACTGCCGGGCATCGGACTGCTGATCGCCACCAGCGGCAGCAGCGGGCGGCCGCGCCTGGTGGCGCATACCGACGCCGCGCTGGATGCGTCCGCCCGGACCGTCGCCGCCGTCCTGGGCCTGCGGCCCGGCGACCGCTGGCTGCAGTGCCTGCCGTTGCAGCATATCGGCGGCCTGTCCATCCTGCTGCGTTGCGCCCATGCCGGCGCGGCGCCGATCCTGACCGGCCCTTTCTCGGTGGAACGGGTCGCCGAGGCCCTGCGGGAACAGGCGCCCACCCATGTCTCACTGGTCCCAGCCATGCTGTGGCGGCTGCTGGAGGCCGGCGTGCCCCGACCGTCCTCCCTGCGCGTGGCGTTGCTCGGCGGCCAGGCCCTGTCGCCGGCCGTCGCGCGGCGGGCGCACCAGGCGGGCTGGCCGCTGTGTGTCAGTTATGGCGCGACCGAAACCGCCTCGGCCATCGCGCTGGAATGCGGTCCCCGCGCGGGCCTGGAGGCGGGGCGGGTGGGCCGGCCCCTGCC
>JALVTT010000152.1 GCA_027024025.1 Sedimenticola sp. | reverse complement strand
GGCGGGTCTGGGCCCAGGATCAGGCCAGCAGCGTGGTCTATGGCATGCCGCGCGCGGTGGCGGATATCGCCGAGCGCATCCTGCCGCTGGAGCGGATCGCCCCGGCCCTGGTGGAGGGCGCGTGATGGACAGCCTCAGCCTGCTCGGCATCAGTGTGGGCATCATCGCCCTGCTCGGCGGCAACTGGCTGGAAGGCGGCCGGCTCGATACCCTGCTGGACGGGCCGGCGCTGATGATCGTGTTCGGCGGCAGTGTCGGGGCGGTGCTGCTGCAGACCCCGGCGCGGGTCTTCGGTCAGGCCCTGGCGCAGCTGCGCTATGTGCTGCTGCCGCCGCGCTTTCCCATGGACGAGCGTATCAAGCGCACCGTGAGCTGGGGTCAGCTGGCGCGCCACGAGGGCCTGCTGGGCCTGGAGAAGATGCTGGGCCGGGAGCGCGACCCCTTCGTCAAGAAGGGCCTGCAGCTGGTGGTGGACGGCACCGAGCCGGAAGACATCCGGCGCATGCTGGAGCTTGAGCTGGACAGCCATGAACAACGCCGCCTGCGCGCCGCGCGGGTGTTCGAGTCCATGGGCGGCTACTCGCCCACCATCGGTATCATCGGCGCGGTCATGGGCCTGATCCAGGTGATGCAGAACCTCGCCGACCCGGCCCTGCTGGGCAGCGGGATCGCGACGGCCTTCGTCTCCACCATCTACGGCGTGGGTCTGGCCAACCTGTTGCTGCTGCCGATGGCCAACAAGATCAAGGGTTATGTGCTGGAGGAGTCGGAATACCGCGAGATGGTCATCGAGGGCCTGGTGGCCATCTCCGAGGGCGAGAACCCGCGCATGATCGAGATCCGCCTGCGCGGCTTCGCGCATTGAGGCAGTCATGGCCAGGAGACGCAGACGCCATCTGGAAGAGGAAAACCACGAGCGCTGGCTGATCTCGTATGCCGATTTCATTACCCTGCTGTTCGCCTTCTTCGTGGTCATGTACTCCATCTCCTCGGTCAACGAGGGCAAGTACCGGGTGCTCTCGGACGCCCTGAACGTGGTGTTCGGCGACAAGACCCGGCCCCCGGCCAGGAGTCCGGCCGCGATCGAACCGCGGCTTCTGGACGACGCGCGCGCCCCGGCGCCGGTCCACCGGCCGGCCGACCCCATGCGGGAAAAGCTCAGGCGTCAGGCCCTGCGCGCCCTGCAGCAGGCGGCCTCGCAGCAGCGGGTGTATGACGAGCTGGCGATCTCGCTGGAGGACTGGATCAAGCGCGATCTGGTCGATGTGCGCATGAACGGCGACCGCATCGAGGTGGACATGAAGGCGCGCCTGCTGTTCTCGTCCGGCGAGGCGCGGCTGTCCGCGGATGCGGCCAACGCCCTGCGCCAGGTGGCGAAAAGCCTGATCGGCATCCCCAACCCCATCCAGGTGGAGGGCTTCACCGACAACGTGCCGATCTCCAACTCCGTATATCGTTCCAACTGGGAGCTGTCGGCCGCGCGCGCCGCCAGCGTGGTGGAGTTCCTCGCCGGCCAGGGCGTGCCGCCGCAGCGGCTGGCGGCGGTCGGGCGCGGCGAGTACCAGCCGATCGCGGACAACAGCACGCCCGAGGGCCGCGCGGCCAACCGCCGGGTCACGCTGATGATCCTGGGCGCGGAGCAGCAGGTGTTCAATCCGGACGAGATGGTGCCCTGGGCCGAGGCGCCGGCGGCGGAGGCGCCATGAAGGTCTGGACCATTGCCAACCAGAAGGGCGGCGTGGGCAAGACCACCACCACGGTGGCCCTGGGCGGGCTGCTGGCCGCCTGGGGGCTGCGCACCTGCATGATCGACGTGGACCCGCACGGCTCGCTCACCAGTTACTTCCGCTACGATCCGGATTCGCTGGACGAGAGCAGCTACAACCTGTTCAAGGCGGTGGCGGAGAAGCGCGAGCCGGACCCGCTGTCGCTGATCTACCAGAGCGGCACCGACGGCCTGGACCTGATCCCGGCCTCGGTGGCGCTGGCGACCCTGGATCGTCAGTCCGGGCGTCTGGCGGGCATGGGCCTGGTGCTTAGCCGCACGGTCGAAAAGCTGCGGGGGCACTATGACTATGTGCTGATCGACTGCCCGCCGGTACTGGGCGTGCTGCTGATCAACGCCCTGGCGGTCTGCCGGCATCTGGTGATCCCGGTACAGACCGATTTTCTGGCGATCAAGGGTCTGGAGCGCATGCAACACACCCTGGCCATGATCGGCAAGTCGCGACCGCGGCCGCTGGACTACACGGTGGTGCCGACCTTCTTCGACAAGCGCACCCGCGCCTCGCGCGACAGCCTGTCCATCCTCGAACGCAATCACGCCGCGCACCTGTGGCCCGGCGCCATCCCCATCGACACCCGGCTGCGCGAGGCCAGCCGCGCCGGGCTGCCGCCGGCGATCTTCGATCCCCGGGCGCGCGCGGTGCAGGCCTATACCGAGTTGCTGGAATACCTGCGCGGGAAGGCCGACACATGAACGGGCCAAAGACCCGGGTGGCGGAGCTGAGCCGGGCCGACACGGCCCTGGAGGATCTGCTGCAGACCCTGCTCGCCGAGGTACCGGACTATGTGCCGGAGCCCGGGCCCGCGCCGGCGGGGCAGGCCGAGCCGGTTCGTGAGGAGACGGCGGCGCTCAATATTCCCGCCCCGGCGCCGATACAGGAGACAGCGCCTCCGTCCCCGGCCCGGCCCGATTGGGCGCAGGGCCCGCTTAAGGTGCTGGTGGCGCGTGTCGGCGGGCTGCGCCTGGCGGTGCCGCTGTTGCGCCTGAGCGCCATCCTGCCCGCGGGCGATCCGGCGGCGGTCATGCGTCTGCCGGCGCAGCCGGCCTGGCATCGGGGGGTGATGCGGGCGCGCGGCGACGCGCTGGTGCGGGTGGACCCCGCGGCCCTGCTGGGGTTGGGCGCGGCGGCCGGCGGGACGGCCTATCTGCTGGTCCTCGACAGCGGGCGCTTCGCCCTGGAGATCGAGGGCATGGAGCAGCCGCAGAGCGTGGACGCCGACGAGATCCGCTGGCGCCGGGCAGGCGAGGGCAGGGACTGGGCCCTGGGCGTGCTGCCCGGGCAGATGTGCGTGCTGCTGGACCTCGATGCCATCGAGACCCGCCTGGCCGGGGGCTGAAGCAGGCACGATAAATGCACACCCCTGGGCAAGGGGTGCCGAAAAGGCCCTTCGTGGGAATTTTCCGGCACCCGCCCAGGTTGATACGGGATGCGCGCCGGGATTCCGGCGCCATCGTTCAGACACAGGAGAATACACATGGCGAATCCGGCGGTAGAGACGGCCACTGATCCGGTCATCCAGCTGGTTACCTTCCGGCTGGCGGACGAGACCTACGGCATCAATGTGATGCATGTGCAGGAGGTGTTGCGCATCACCGAGATCGCGCCCGTGCCGGGCGCGCCCGATTATGTGCTGGGCATCATCAATCTGCGCGGCAACGTGGTCACGGTGATCGACACCCGCACCCGCTTCGGCCTGCCCAGGGCCGAGACCGACGATTCCAGCCGCATCGTGATCATCGAGTCGGAACAGCAGGTGGTGGGTATCCTGGTGGACAGCGTGGCCGAGGTGGTGGAGCTGCATCAGTCGGAGATCGATTCGGCGCCGAATGTGGGCAACGAGGAGAGTTCGCGCTACATCCAGGGCGTGGCCAACCGCGAGTCCGATCTGCTGATCGTGGTCGATCTCAACAAGCTGCTGACCGAGGAAGAATGGTCAGAGATGTCGATGTTCTGAGGATGCGGGCGCGTGGCGGACCTGGGCAAGACGGGCGATATCGGGCTGGTGACCCCGGCCGTGGCGCCGCGCGCCCCGGACAAGCGGCGCAGGCCGCCGGCCGGGCGGCGGCCGGAGGGCGGCCGCAAGCAGGGGCCGCGCCGGCCCGGTCCGGACGATGCGCACAGGGTGGATGAATATGCCTGAAACGATACTGACGGCCGTGGCGCTGGCCATCGCGGGCGCGGCCCTGCTCACGGCCTGGCGTCAGCGCCGGGTCCTGGCGGCGCAGCAGCACCGCCTGGCGGAGCTGGAACAGCGCCTGGCGCTGCAGGCCCAGAGCATCAGCGGCCTGACCGCGGGCGCCCTGGGCATGGATCGGCGTCTGCGCCGCGCCGAGGCCAGCGAAAAGCTGATCATCGACCGCCAGGAGGTGATCGAGAGCCAGCAGTCGGCCGAGCAGCCCTACAGCCACGCCATCCGCCTGGTGCAGCAGGGCGCCAGCGCGCGTCGTCTGGTGGAGGAGCTGTCGCTGAGCGAGAGCGAGGCCGAACTGTTGGCGCGTTTGCACGGACTGCGCGAGAGCGCCTGATCCCCCGTCGGGTCGCAACGACGGCGGCCCGCCCCCCCGCGCTGGCATTTTCAACAGCTTGCGGCCCATAATGACGCCTTCGCGATGTTGCCAACATCAGGAGGGTGTCATGCCGCGTTTGCCTGTGCTGGCCACCGTGCTTGGTGGTCTTCTGTTTTCCCTTTCTTCCCATGCCGGTTTCGGCGATCTGATGAAGTCCGCCGGCGGGCTGCTCAACGGCGCCGGGGTGCCGGGCATGTCCTCCACCCCCGCGGCGCGCGGCAGCGGCCTGAGCGATTCGCAGATTGACGCCGGTCTCAAGGAGGCGCTGTCGGTCGGCGCCGAGCGCGCCGTGGCCCTGCTGGGCAAGAGCGGCGGCTTTCTGAATGACCGTTCGGTGCGCATCCCGC